>NZ_JTLA01000095.1:0-56218 GCF_000799055.1 Ensifer sp. ZNC0028 | reverse complement strand
CGAAAGACAAGGCAGTTCCAGCAAAAGTGCTTAAGCGGTTTTGCGTTCGGGATTGCCGAGTACAATCGGAACAGTTCCGGCTGGAACTGTCGCTGCCGGATGCGGCAGAGAACGAATTATGAGCGCAGACGCCTTGTTGGCAGCGGCGCTCCAAGCGGAAACGGATAGATCCATGAGCTTCACCGTCGCCATCGTCGGGCGTCCCAATGTCGGCAAGTCCACCTTGTTCAACCGTCTGGTCGGCAAGAAGCTGGCGCTCGTCGACGACACGCCGGGTGTCACCCGCGACCGTCGCCCGGGCGATGCCAAGCTGATCGATCTGCGCTTCCGCATCATCGATACGGCCGGTCTCGAGCAATCCGGACCCGACACGCTGCAGGGGCGCATGTGGGCGCAGACCGAGGCCGCGATCGACGAAGCCGATCTTTCGCTGTTCCTGGTGGACGCCAAGGGCGGCCTGACGCCGGCCGACGAGACGCTTGCCGAAATGCTCCGCCGCCGCGGCAAGCCGGTGGTGCTGGTCGCCAACAAATCGGAAGCGCGCGGCTCGGACGGCGGCTTCTACGATGCCTTCACGCTCGGCCTTGGCGAGCCTTGCCCGATTTCGGCCGAGCACGGCCAGGGCATGCTCGATCTGCGCGACGCGATCGTCGCTGCGATCGGCGAAGACCGGGCCTACCCGCCGGAAGACGACGTGGCCGAAACCGATATCGATCTGCGCCCGACGTTCAAGGACGAAGATGGTGAAGAGGAAGAGGCGGAGACTGCCTATGACGAGACCAAGCCGCTGCGCGTGGCGATCGTCGGCCGTCCGAATGCCGGCAAGTCGACGCTGATCAACCGCTTCCTCGGCGAAGACCGCCTGTTGACCGGCCCGGAAGCCGGCATCACCCGCGATTCCATCTCGGTCGAATGGGACTGGCGCGGTCGCACCATCAAGATGTTCGACACCGCTGGCATGCGCCGCAAGGCCAAGGTGCAGGAGAAGCTCGAAAAGCTCTCGGTCGCCGACGCGCTGCGCGCCATTCGCTTTGCCGAAACGGTGGTCATTGTCTTCGACGCCACCATTCCCTTCGAGAAGCAGGACCTGCAGATCGTCGACCTCGTCCTGCGCGAAGGCCGGGCGGCGGTGCTCGCTTTCAACAAATGGGACCTGGTCGAGGACTGGCAGACGGTGCTTGCCGATCTTCGCGAAAAGACTGAGCGGCTGCTGCCGCAGGCGCGCGGCATCCGCGCCGTGCCGATCTCCGGCCACACCGGCTACGGTCTCGACCGGCTGATGCAGGCGATCATCGAGACCGACAAGACCTGGAACCGCCGCATCTCGACCGCGCGACTCAACCGTTGGCTGGAATCGCAGACGATCCAGCATCCGCCACCGGCCGTCTCCGGCCGCCGCCTGAAATTGAAGTATATGACCCAGGTGAAGGCCCGTCCGCCGGGCTTCATGATCTCCTGCACCCGCCCCGACGCGCTGCCGGAATCCTATGTCCGCTACCTGATCAATGGCCTGCGCAACGATTTCGACCTGCCGGGCGTGCCGATCCGCATGCATTTCCGCTCGGGCGACAACCCGTACGAATCCAAGGCGAAGAAGCGCCGCTGAGAGAAATCGACCATGCCGCTCAGGCGGCAGGAAGACTGCCTGCAAACCTTGAATAAGGCTAAGGTTCTCTAGCGGGAGGGTAACCTCATTCTCCCTCATCCTCGCCCTTGTGGCGGTGATCCAGCGACCGGACGTCCATCGGGTCAGAAAAGCCTTTCAGCCCAAGGACTTGGGCTGGCTAGATTCCTGTGACAGGCACAGGAATGACGGAGATTTTGGCGGGCGCAAAGCTCTTTTCGGAAAACGCGGCGTCACTTAAGCCGCAGGCAGCTTTTCCCTGGGGACCAGCGCACCGTGATGGCGGATGACGCCGGCAGCGACGCTTGCCGCAAAGGCGGCGGCTTGGGCTGGTTTGTCACCTGCCACCAGGCGGGAGACGAAAGCGCCGTTGAAGCTGTCCCCGGCGCTGGTGGTATCGACGACGCGTTCGACCGGGGTTGCCGGCACATGCTCAACCGCGGCATCGCCAAAGGCGAGCGTCACACCCTTTTCGCCATCCTTGACCACCACGTTGGCGGCGCCGAGGCTCTTGTAGCGCGCGATCGTCGCCTCGATCGAAGCATCGCCGAAATGGGTAATCTCGTCGTCGAAGCTCGGCATCACCAGGGTGGCGGCGCGGGCACCGTCGGTGAGCGTCCGGCGCATGCGCTCGGCATCGTCCCAGAGACGCGGGCGAATGTTCGGGTCGAAGACCACCGTTTTGCCCGAGGCCTTGGCGCGGCGCAGTTCCGACAGCAGCGTTTCCACCGCATCGGGTGCAAGGATCGCCAGCGTGATGCCGGAGAAGAGGATGAGGTCGGAGCTTTCGATCGCGCGTCTGAGGTGCTCGGCATCGTCGGCAAGCAGCTTGGCTGCCGAGTGCGAGCGCCAGTAGGAGAAGCTGCGCTCGCCGTCCTTCAGATGGATCATGTAGAGGCCAGCCGAGCGGTTCTCGATGCGGCGCACGGCCGACGTGTCGATCTGCTTTTCGGCCATGAAGGCCAGCATCTCGTCGGAGACCGTGTCGGTGCCGACGGCGGAGCAATAGCCGACTGTCCAATCCGAGGGCATGAAGAGCCGTGCATAATAGGCGGCGTTGAAGGTATCGCCGGCGTAACCTTTGCGCAGCAGCCCGCCTTCTGCCTGCATGAGTTCGACCATGCATTCCCCGATCGCAAGCATCTTTCCGGCCAACGATTTTCCTCCTCACAAGATTTCGCCTGAGACGGGATAAGGGTCTCGACCGTTCTCGGCAAGAGATAGTTTCTGGTCGATTTGGCGGCGACCGGCGCGTGGCGGCGAACAGCGTTTACTCCGACGCCGGGCAACGCTACACCTTTGCGCGACAGACCGTCTTCAGGGGGCTTACATGGCGTCTCGGCAGGTATCGGGTGACGATTGGTGGCGCGGTGCGGTGATCTATCAGGTCTATCCGCGCTCGTTCCAGGATACCGACGACGACGGCATCGGCGATCTCAAGGGCGTCGCCCACAGGCTGCCGCATATAGCCTCGCTCGGCGTCGATGCGATCTGGCTGTCGCCGTTCTTCACCTCGCCGCAAGCCGACATGGGCTATGACGTCTCGGACTACTGCGACGTCGATCCGATGTTCGGAACACTCGCCGATTTCGACGAGATGCTTGGCGCGGCCCATCGCCTTGGCCTGAAAGTGATCATCGACCAGGTGATCTCGCACACGGCCGATCGC
This sequence comes from Ensifer sp. ZNC0028, assembly GCF_000799055.1. Taxonomy (NCBI): domain Bacteria; kingdom Pseudomonadati; phylum Pseudomonadota; class Alphaproteobacteria; order Hyphomicrobiales; family Rhizobiaceae; genus Ensifer; species Ensifer sp. ZNC0028. The sequence continues at coordinate 52,925 of NZ_JTLA01000095.1, read as the reverse complement.
CATCCCTGGTTTATCGAAAGCCGCTCCAGCCGAACCAACGCGAAAGCGGACTGGTATGTTTGGGCCGATCCGAAGCCGGACGGCACGGCGCCCAACAACTGGCTGTCGATCTTCGGCGGGCCGGCCTGGGAGTGGGACGGCGTGCGCAAGCAATACTACATGCACAACTTCCTGGGCTCGCAGCCGGACCTCAACTTTCACAATCCCGAAGTTCAGGACGCGGTGCTCGATGCTGCCCGCTTCTGGCTCGATCGCGGGGTCGACGGCTTCCGTCTCGACACGGTCAACTTCTACTTCCACGACAAGCACCTGCGGGACAACCCGCCGCTCGTGCCGGATCCGGATGCCACCAGCAACGATGCGCCCGACGTGAACCCCTACGGCATGCAGGACCATCTCCACGACAAGAGCCAACCGGAAAACATCGCCTTCCTCGCGCGGTTCCGGGCGTTGCTCGATCGCTACGAAGGCCGCATGACCGTCGGCGAGGTGGGCGACGGCGCCCGCTCGCTGAAGACCGTGGCCGCCTATACCAGCGGCGGCGACAAGCTCAACATGTGCTACACCTTTGACCTCCTGGGCCCGGACTTCACCGCGGCCCATATCCGCCGCTGCGTCGAGAATTTCCAGAAGGCGGTGACCGACGGCTGGGTCTGCTGGGCCTTCTCCAACCACGACGTGACGCGCCATGTCAGCCGCTTTGCCCGCAACGAAGCGGAGAGGGAGAGGGTGGCGCGGCTGGCGATCACGCTGCTTTCCGCCTTGCGCGGCTCGATCTGCCTTTACCAGGGCGAGGAACTGGGACTGCCGGAGGCGGAGCTTGCCTTCGAGGACTTGCGCGATCCCTATGGCATCCGCTTCTGGCCCTCCTACAAGGGCCGCGACGGATGCCGCACACCGATGGTTTGGGAAGAGAACGCTGTGAATGCCGGTTTCACCGGCGGCAAGCCGTGGCTGCCGGTGCCCGAGGACCATCGGCGCCTGTCGGTCGACGCCCAGCAAGCCGGTGACACGGTGCTCGACCATTATAGGGCGACGCTCGCCTTCCGCCGATCGCAGCCAGCGCTCAGCGATGGCACGATGCGGTTCCTCGACACCAACAGCGACCTGCTCGCCTTTGTACGCGAGAAGGCCGGCGAACGGCTGCTCTTCGTCTTCAACCTCACCCGGGAACCCCTGGAGTTTCCGGCGCCCGCTGCGGTCGAGCCCCTGGAATTGCCCGGATATCCGGCGCGGCTGGAAGCCGGTAGCATCAGGGTTGCCGGATTGTCGGCCTTCGCAGGGAAATACTGATGCGCGTATTGTTGATGGATGACGAGGCCATCGGCCGCTGGGTCGAGATGCGCGCGGCGCTCTGGCCGGATACGCCGGAAGCGGAGCACCGCGCCGAGGTTGAATCCGCCCTTGCCGAGAGCGACCGCTACGCGTCGTTTCTGTGCGAGGACGAAGCGGGCGTCGCTGCCGGCTTTGCCGAGGCGTCAATCCGTCAGGACTATGTCAACGGCTGCGAGACATCGCCTGTGGCCTTTCTTGAGGGCATCTATGTGCTGCCCGCCTATAGGCGACGCGGCGTGGCGCGGGCGTTGGTCATTGCCGTCGAACGCTGGGCGACGAGCCAGGGATGCCAGGAACTCGCCTCGGATACGGCGGCCGACAATCTGAGGAGCCAGAGCCTGCATATGGCGCTTGGCTTTGAAGAGACTGAAAGGGTCGTCTATTTCCGCAAGGAACTATCGCCCGCTGTGGCGGACAATTGAGGCCCCGCGGGCAAGGGTGAGACTCAGCCGATCAGCATGAATTTGTCGACGTCGACCAGGCCGCGGTCGGAGATCTTCAGGTGCGGGATGACTGGCAGCGGCAAGAATGCGAGCTGTAGGAAGGGCTCTTCCAGCGTCGCGCCGAGCGCGAAGGCGGCCTGCCTCAGGTGGTGTAGCGTGTCGCGGACGGCCTCATAGGGTTCAAGGCTCATGAGGCCCGCGACCGGAAGTGCTATCTCGCCCGTCACCTTGCCGTCTTCGACGACGACGAAGCCGCCCTTGATCTCGCCGAGCCGGTTGGCGGCGATCGCCATGTCCTCGTCATTGACGCCAACGACGCAGATGTTGTGGCTGTCGTGGCCGACGGTCGAGGCGATGGCGCCCTTCTTCAGCCCGAAGCCTTGCACAAATCCGTTGGCATGGTTGCCGTTGACGCCGTGGCGCTCGATCACCGCGACCTTGATGATGTCGCGGTCGAGATCGACACCGGTCTGGTTGCCGACGGCCGGTAGCCGGTAACGGCGATGCTCGGTGATGATCTTGCCGGGCAGCACGCCGATGACCGAGCTGTCGCCATCGGTGACGGGGATGCCGAAGGCACTGGCATGGACCTGGCCGGCCTTCACACTGTCGAGCCCGACAGCTGCTACCGGCTTACGGGTGGCAAACAGCGCATCGGTCACGCGGCGACCGCCGGAAAACACCGTCTCGGCCTTGCAGTTTTCCAGGCTGTCGATGACCACGAGATCGGCTCGCCAGCCGGGGGCGACGAGGCCACGGTCGCGCAGGCCGAAGGCACGGGCGGCCGAAATCGAGGCGGCGCGGTAGATCGCCAGCGGCTCGACGCCGGCCGAGATCGCCGTGCGGATCATGTGGTCGAGATGGCCCTGTTCGGCGATATCGAGCGGATTGCGATCATCGGTGCAGAGCGCCAGATGCGACGACAGACGCTCGGTGATGATGGGCATCAGCGCATGCAGGTCCTTGGAGACCGAGCCCTCGCGCACGAGAATGTGCATGCCCTTGCGGATCTTCTCCATCGCTTCTTCAGCGCTGGTGCATTCATGGTCGGTGCGGATGCCGGCTGCGAGATAGCCGTTCAGGTCCTTGCCCGACAGCAGCGGCGCGTGGCCGTCGATATGCGCGCCCTGGAAGGCCTCGAGCTTGGCAAGGCAGACCGGATCCTTGTGAACCACGCCGGGGAAGTTCATGAACTCGGCAAGGCCGATGACTTTCGGATGGTGGCGGAAGGGCAGGAGCCTTTCGATCGGCAGGTCGGCGCCCGACGTTTCCAGATGTGTCGCCGGCACGCAGGAGGAAAGCTGGACGCGGATGTCCATGATCGTTTCGAGCGCCGAATCCAGGAAATACTCGATGCCCTCGGTGCCGAGCACGTTGGCGATCTCGTGCGGGTCGCAGACGACGGTGGTGATGCCGAGCGGCAGGACGCAACGGTCGAACTCGTGCGGCGTGACCAGCGAGGATTCGATGTGCAGATGGGTGTCGATGAAGCCGGGCACGACGATGCGGCCGGTGATGTCGATTTCCTCGCGCCCCTCGTAGTTGCCGAAGGTGCCGACGATGCGGTCGCCCGAGATCGCGATGTCGGAGGCGACGAGTTCGCCGGTGACGAGATCGAAGAACTGCCCGCCCTTCAGGACGATGTCTGCGGGCTCGCGTCCGACGCCCTGATCGATATAGCGTTCCAGCGCTTCGGACATGAGGCAACTCCATTTCTTATACGCGCCCCGAATGCTCTCGGCGGGACGGCGCCTGGTTTCATTGTTGCAGATAAGAGTAACCCTTCCCCCGTTGCCGGGGAAAGGGTTCTGATGGTCTCGGTGAGGCCCGCTTAGATATTGCTGTTGAGAACCGCGCGCAGCTTGCCGAAGAGCTCGTCGATCTCGGCCTTGGAGATGATCAGCGGCGGCGACAGCGCGATGATGTCGCCGGTGGTGCGGATCAACAGACCGCTCTCATAGGCCTTGAGGAAGGCGGAGAAGGCGCGCTTGGTCGGCTCGCCGGCGATCGGCTGCAACTCGATCGCGCCGATCAGGCCGAGATTGCGGATGTCGATGACATGCGGGCAGTCCCTCAGCGAGTGCAGGCCTTCCTCCCAATAGGGCGCGAGTTCGGCAGCGCGGGTGAGCAGGCCTTCTTCCTTGTAGGTGTCGAGCGTGCCAAGGGCGGCTGCCGACGCGATGGGGTTGCCGGAATAGGTGTAGCCGTGGAAGAACTCGATCATGTGCTCCGGGCCGTTCATGAACGCGTCATGGATCTCGGAGGTGACAAAGACCGCGCCCATCGGGATGACGCCGTTGGTCAGGCCCTTGGCGGTGGTGATGATGTCGGGCTTGACGTCGAAATACTGCGCGGCAAACGGCGTTCCAAGGCGGCCGAAACCGGTGATGACTTCGTCGAAAATCAGCAGGATGCCGTGCTTGGTGCAGATCTCGCGCAGTTTCTGCAGGTAGCCCTTCGGCGGGATCAGCACGCCGGTCGAGCCGGCCACAGGCTCGACGATCACGGCGGCGATGGTGGAGGCGTCATGCAGCGTGACGATGCGCTCGAGCTCGGTGGCGATATCGCCGCCATGCTCCGGCTCGCCGCGGGTAAAGCCATTCTGGGCCGGCAGATGCGTATGCGGCATGTGGTCGACGCCGGTCAGAAGCGTGCCGAACATCTTGCGGTTGGAGACGATGCCGCCAACCGAGATTCCGCCGAAATTGACGCCGTGATAGCCGCGCTCGCGACCGATCAGGCGGAAGCGCGAGCCGTCACCCTTGGCGCGGTGATAGGCGAGTGCCACCTTCAGCGCCGTATCCACCGATTCCGAGCCGGAGTTGGTGTAGAGAACGTGGTTCATGCCCTCGGGCGCTATGTCGACCAGGCGGTTTGCCAGTTCGAAGGCCTTCGGGTGGCCGAGCTGGAAGGCCGGCGCATAGTCGAGTTCGCCCGCCTGCGCACGGATCGCCTCGGTGATCTTCGGGCGACAATGGCCGGCGTTCACGCACCACAGACCCGCCGTGCCGTCCAATACCGTGCGGCCGTCATGGGTCGTGTAGTGCATGTCCTTGGCGCCGACGAACATCCGCGGCTCCTTCTTGAACTGCCGGTTCGCAGTGAACGGCATCCAGAAGGCGCGCAGGTCGTTCGGCGTGTTAAGGCGGTTCGACATTCCAGTTCTCCTCGGTCTCTCTTGTCGTCCGGGCGGTGTTGCCGCCCATATTTTTACCCTTTGGTCAAACTATCAGGGCACCGGGGCGCGTCAAGCCTCGCGCCGGTCCGGCCGACGGGTCTTGGACGGGGCTTGGCAACAGCGAAATTTCGCCGCGCCGCCGGATCTTTTCTCAAGCTTAACTTGTTTGCGGCAACGCTCTGCTGCCATGGCTTGTCGGCTCCGTGGCACCTTTTGGATGACCGGCGAGTTCGGAGTTGGAAACGTGTCGAGGTTCGGGATAGCACACGCGGCGATTGCCGTGCTCTTCCTGCCGGGCCTGGCAAGGGGCGCCGAACTGATTGCTGACGGCGACTTTGACAAGGGACAGGACACGTTCTGGGCAAGCGACGGGCTAACGCTTGCGCGCGAAAGGGGCCGGCTTTGCGTTGAGGTTGCGCGGGGTGGCGAAGCCTGGAGCCAGCTCATCGGCACCAACGGCTTGACGCTCGAGCCCGGTCGGATCTACCGCCTGTCGATGAAGGTGCTCGCCGACCCTGCGCGCAGCGTCCAGGCGAGGGTGCAGCGCGCTGCCGATCCCTGGACCACGGTGGACGAATTCACGATGGAAGGCACGCCGGAGGGCAGCCTTTTTTCGGCGGAATTCGCAGGCCAGGAACCGGACGAAGCGCAGCTCGTGTTTCCGCTTGGCGGCGGCGAGAGCGGCCGCGTCTGCCTCGACGACATCTCGCTGGTGGCGACCGGGGCCCGTTCGCCGGCGGCGCGACGGGCGACCGAAGGACCGGCCATTCGTGTCAACCAGCTCGGCTATCTGACGGATGGCCCGAAGCGGGCGACCTTCGTCGCCGATGCGAAGCACCCCATCGATTTTCAGTTGCTGGATTCTGCGGACAGGATGGTCGGCAAGGGCAAGACGCAGCCCCATGGTTTTGATCCGACGGCCGCCGTCGAGACGCAGGTTGCGGACTTCTCGGCGTTCAAGACGCCGGGGGACGGCTATCGTCTCGTGTCCGGCGACTGGGCGAGCGACCGCTTCTCGATCGGCGAGGATCTCTATACGCGGCTGCGGGTCGATGCGCTGTCCTGGTTCTACCCGCAAAGAAGCGGGATCGAGATCAAGGGCGCGATCGCCGGCAAGGCCTATGCGCGGCCGGCCGGTCATGTCGGCGTCGCGCCCAACCAGGGCGACAAGGCGGTTCCGTGTCTTGGCGGCGCGCAGGCCGACGCGCTCTATGGCGGCTGGTCCTGTTCCTACCAACTGGACGTTACCGGCGGCTGGTATGACGCCGGCGACCACGGCAAATATGCGGTGACCGGCGCGCTGGCTGCCGCCCAACTGCTTGCCACCTATGAACGCGGCCTGACCTTTGCGCCGAAATCGGCGGTGACCCGCGACGGGCTCTCGCGCATTCCGGAAAACGGCAATGGTCTTCCGGACATTCTGGACGAGGCGCGTTGGGAGCTGGAATTCCTGCTGCGGATGATGGTCCCGGATGGGGAGCCGCTCGCCGGCATGGTGCACCACAAGATCCATGATACGGCCTGGACCGCCGCACCGATGCTGCCGGCCGACGACCCGCAGCCGCGCGCGCTTTACCGTCCCTCGACGGCGGCGACGCTCGATGTCGCGGCGGTGGCTGCCCAGGGCGCGCGGCTTTTTGCCGAGCACAACCCGACATTTTCCGCCCGGCTGCTTTCGGCTGCGCGCAAAGCGTGGGTGGCGGCCAATGCCAATCCCGCACTCCTTGCGCCAAAGTCCGACGGGTTCGGCGGCGGTGGCGACTACGACGACGACAGCATTTCCGACGAGCTCTTCTGGGCGGCGACCGAACTTTATCTGACGACCGGCAACGGCGAATATCTCAAGACCCTGCGGGCCTCGCCGCTCTGGGAGGCGGATGTGTTTTCGCCCGGCGGCGCCTTCAACTGGCGCGACGTCGCCGGCTTCGCGCGGATACAACTCGCCCTTTATGGCAAAGCCTTGCCGGCGGCGGACCGCGAAGCGATCGGCAGTTCGGTGGTGTCGGCGGCGCAGCGCCTCTTGTCCGAGCAGCAGGCCGAGAGCTTCGGCATTGTCTACCGACCGGAAAACAGGCGCTACGACTGGGGATCGAACCAGCTGATGCTGCAGAACATCGTCGTGCTGTCGGCCGCCTATGATCTCTCCGGCGACAGGGTCTTTCTCGATGGCGCGCGCGAGGGCATGGACTACATCCTCGGGCGCAACGCGATGGGGCTTTCCTACATAACCGGCTATGGCAGCCGCTCGCCGCAGAACCAGCACAGCCGCTGGTACGCCCGCCAGCGCGATCCGAAGCTGCCAAACCCGCCGGTCGGCTCGCTTGCCGGCGGCCCGAACTCGACCTTTGTCGACGACATCGCCAGGGAGCGGCTGCGCGGCTGCGCGCCGCAGACCTGTTATGTCGACGATATCGAAGCCTATGGGTCCAACGAAATCGCCATCAACTGGAATGCGCCGCTCGTTTATGTCGCGTCGTTCCTGGCCGACGCGCGATAGGAGACTGAAAGCGTGACCGGGATTGCCTTTGTCGGAACCGGCTTCGTCGCCGACTATTACATGACGACGCTTGCCAACCATCCGGAGCTGCGGCTCGCCGGCGTCTGGGACCGCGATGCCGAGCGTCTCGACGCGTTTGCGCGCTACTGGAAGGTTTCGCCCTATGGCTCGCTCGACGCCGTGCTTTCCGATCCGGCGGTGTCGATCGTCGTCAATCTGACCACTCCGGAGAGCCACTATACCGTAAATTGCAGAGCGCTTTCGGCCGGAAAGCACGTCTATTGCGAGAAGCCGCTGGCGATGACGGTGGAGGAGGCGAGCGAACTCGTCGACCTGGCAAAGGCCAAGGGGCTGCTGCTTGCCGGTGCGCCGGCCAATGGCCTCAGCGACGCGCAGGCGCTCTGCGCCCGTCTGCTTGCGGACGGCGCCATCGGCACGCCGCGGCTTGTCTATGCCGAGATGGAAGATGGCCCGGTGTTCAAGGCCAACTGGCGCGCCTGGCGCAGCCGCTCGGGCGCCCGCTGGCCCGGCGTCCATGAATTCGAGGTCGGATGCACGCTCGAGCATGCCGGCTATGCTGCAAGCTGGCTGGTCTCGCTGTTCGGCCCGGTCGCCGAAGTCAGCGCCGTCTCGGCGCTCACCTTTCCCGACAAGGGGCCGGGAACCGAGACGTTGGCGCTCGGGCCCGATTTTTCCGTGGGTTGCCTGACGTTCCGTTCCGGTGTGACGGCGCGGGTCACCTGTGGCCTGGCGGCGCCGCGCGACCGCTCGCTGACGATCATCGGCGACAAGGGCATGATCTCCGTTCGCGATCTCTGGGACAATCGTTCGCCGATCCATCTGGAGACCTTCGGGGCGAAGCGGCCGCTTCTTCATCGCGGACTCGACTGGCTGGAATGGAAACTTGGTCGAAAGCTGCCGCTTCGGCTCTATCCTGGAACGAAGATCCGCTATCCGACGGGGCCGGCCACAAGGGCGCTTCCGGCCTTTCCGTCGCAGATCGATTTCGTGCGCGGCATAGCGGTGCAGGCGCAGGCGATCGAGCGCGGCGAGACACCGTTCTTCTCCGGCGCAACGGCACGACATCTGACGGAGGTGGTGTTGGCGCTCAACGGCGGCTGGCGGGACTACCGCCCGCTCGATCTCTAAGCGGCGCAGCGCCGGCACTGCTTCCGTTCCGTTTCGGCGCAGGCTTATTCGGCGTCAGGCGTCTTTGCGCGGATCGTCTCGATGATTTCCAGGGCCTTTATGCTGGCCGATAGCGGCATCGACGGATGTTCGCCGCGACCCTCGAGAATGGCTGCGCTTGCCGCCTCGATCTCGAACTGCAGGCCGCTTCCGGGGAAGTGATGGTCGTGGCTGGTGAGGCCGGGCAGGGGGAGATGCCGGGCCAGCCGGTAGGCCGCTTTTCCGTTGAAAGCCAGCAGCTTGCGCGCCAGTCCGCCGGTGGAAACGAAGAGGCGGCTTGCCTTCAGAAACGGGGCGTCGATCACCAGCGTGCCGCGCCCGCCCTCGATGACGAAGCGATTGTGGCCGTTTCGATCGAAGCCGCAGCCGAGCGCGGCGTCAAAGCCGTCATAGGCCAGCTTGACCTTGGCCGAAGTGTCGACGCCGGTCGGCGCGCGCTTCCACGCGCCGTCGACGGACGTGGGGTCGCCGAACAGATTGAGGCAAAGGGCAATCGGATAAATCCCGAGGTCGAGCAGCGACCCACCGCCGAGCGCCGGATCGAAGAACCGGCTGCCGGCGTCGAACGGTTTCTCATAGGCGAGTTCCGCCCGGACATGGCGGATCGTGCCGAGCGTTCCGACAGCGAGCAAGTCGCGAACCCTGGATATCGCCGGAAGAAAACAGGTCCAGAGCGCCTCCATGGCAAAGGTGCCGCCGGCGGCGGTTGCGAGCGCGCGCGCGTCGGCCGACGACGTCGTCAGCGGCTTTTCGACCAGCACCGCCTTGCCGGCGGCGAGCGCCAGGGTGGCCTGTTGAAGGTGCTCAGCATTGGGTGAGGCGATATAGATCGCGTCGATATCGGGAGCGGCGGCCAGTGCCTCGATACCCTGATAGCTGCGCAGGCCGCCGAAACGCGCAGCGAAGCTCTCGGCCTTCTGCGCGCTGCGGGATGAGACGGCGACAAGGCTCGCATGGGGTGCGAAGCGGAAGTCTGCGGCAAAACTGTTTGCGATCGTGCCGGTTCCGGCGATGCCCCAGCGGATCTTGTCACGCATATCCCGATGTCCGCTTTCCGGCTTTTCCTGTCGCGGCGCATCGTGCCCCGGAAGTCTCAAGGCTCGGTAAATGCCGGCGAGCGCCGGCACCTTTCACGTGCAAATCGGGAAGACTATCCGTCAAAGAATAAGCCCCGCGCGATTTCTCGTGTGGGGCTGTTCGAACGGGTCCGCAGATGCGGACCGAGTATCAGGCCGATTTGCGGACCGGAGTCTTTTCTGCAGTGGCGATCTGGTCGTCACCGTAGATTTGATTGAGCGTGCCTAGAATCCGCATGACCGCGTCGGATGAGCTAGAATAGTAAATCGTCTGCGCATCGCGACGGGTGCTGACGAGATTCTGAGCACGGAGCTTAGAAAGATGCTGGGAGAGAGCCGATTGGCTCAGCCCAACCTTGTTGGCCAATGCGCCGACCGCCATCTCTTCCTTGACGAGGGAATCGAGGATGAGTAGGCGCTTAGGGTTTGCCATGGCCGAGAGGAAACCGGCTGCTACCTCGGCTTCATCGTGTTTTTCAGGCGAAAGTGGCTGCATTGCGTGCTCCATGCGAAAATTACATCACACGTAGTTATGGTTGACGAAGCACGATAATTAGTCGTGATGCATAAAAGGGCAACCACCCACTGCAAGAAATGGGGGTACTTCTCCCGCGATTAACCGTTAAGTTCACGCAAAATTGCCCGTAAATTGGAACTTTCTTCGATAGGTGTCGGGAACTCAAGGCGTTTTAGCTGATCGCCATCTGCAAGATCGAGCCCTGCGGCGTCGATACCCACCACTTTCCAGTTGCCTTCCGGTGCTTTGCAAAGCGTCACCGCATAGCGCTGAACTGCGTCAGAATGATCCGTATTCATATGATCGATCGCGTTCGCTTCCATCGCGGCGAGCGAAGCGACGGCGGGCGTGTCGATGAGCAGGTCCCCGGCGGTCAGAACATAGGCGCGGCCGAAGCCGCCGTTGAGGCTGGCACGCAGCGGCGACAGCCGGAAGAAGCCGAAATCGGGAAAATCGACATAAAGCTTCGACTTGGGGTGGCGGCGAACGAATCGCTCGCGGATTCGGACATGCGCCTCGCTGTCGCGCGCCACCTGTTCGGCCGTGCATTGTACGGTCAGACGAGGATGGGCGAGCGGATCGCCCTTGCCGGGCTCGCCCGTCAACAGTGAAGCCCTGGCGTCGGCCAGCAGCGCCTGGGTGTGGGTCGACAGTTTCGAGATCAGGATGACAGGCACCCCGTCGACATCCATGCCGACGAGCACGCGGCTGACGAAGGGGAAGCCGCCGCTGTCCGGCTCGATCGCCGCAAGCGATGCGCTGCGCGCGCCGCGCAGAAGCGTGCGGGCCAGCGTGCGGGCTTCGTCGTCGGTGTCGCGCAAAACGTTCGGCTTGTCGCTCATGGTCTTTCCCTTTTCCTGCCATGCGGTCGTCGCCGGGACGAAAAAGCCCGGAACGACGCTCCGGGCTTTATTGGCTTGTTGAGGGGCGCCGTCAACTTTTGTTGCGGTGGCGCGTCAGCCCTTGCACGATATCCTGGGCGTCGATGGTGCCGACGACGGAACCGTTGTCGACGACCCCGATGCTGCCCGGCTGGCGGGACATGGCGTCGAGAATGTCGACGAGCGGTGTCGTCGGCTTGGCTGTCGCTGTCACGCCGGCAACCGTCACTCCGCGCTGGACGCCGGTCTGCATCACGTCTTTCGCCGTCAGCATCGTGATCGGGTTCATGTGCTGGACGAAATCGGCGACGTACTGGTTCGCCGGATTCTTGACGATATCCTGCGGCGTGCCGCACTGAATGATGCGCCCGCCCTCCATGATGGCGATGCGGTTGCCGATGCGAAAGGCCTCGTCGAGATCGTGACTGACGAAGATGATCGTTTTCTTCAGCCGCCGCTGGAACTCCAGCAACTCGTCCTGCAGGCGGGTGCGGATCAGGGGGTCGAGGGCCGAGAACGGCTCGTCCATCAGAAGGATCGGTGCGCCGGTCGCAAAGGCGCGGGCAAGGCCGACCCGCTGCTGCATGCCGCCTGAGAGCTCATTGACCTTTCGGCCTGCCCATTTCGAGAGGTTGACGAGTTCGAGCTGCTCGCCGACGCGCGCTTTGCGCTCGGCATCCGGCATGCCGGCAAGCTCAAGCCCGAAGCCGACATTGTCGGCGACGGTGCGCCACGGCAGGAGTGCGAACTGCTGGAACACCATCGAGACCGTGTGCATGCGGAAGTCGCGCAGCGACTTCGCATTGGTTCGATAAGGGTTGAGCGGCCCGTTCGCAGTCTTGACCTCGACGTCGCCGCGAACGACGGGTGCGAGGCCGTTGACGGCGCGAAGCAGCGTCGACTTGCCCGACCCCGAAAGGCCCATCAGCACAAGGATCTCGCCCTCGGTGATTTCGAGCGAGGCGCCGGCGACGCCGAGCACGAGGCCGGTCGCAGCGCCGATCTCGTCGCGGGTCTTGCCCTGGTCGACCATCTGCAGCGCCGTCTGCGGGTTGTTGCCGAAGATGATGTCGACGTTCTTGAATACGACGGCGTTGGTCATGCGCCTTCTCCTTCGTCGGACGAGCGGAAAAGGCGGTCGAGAATGATCGCCAGGATGACGATGCAAAGGCCGGCTTCAAAGCCCTTGGCGATGTTGACCGTGTTCAAGGCTCTCACGACCGGAACGCCGAGGCCGCTGGCGCCGACGAGCGCGGCGATGACCACCATCGATAGCGACAGCATGATGGTCTGGGTCAGGCCAGCCATGATCTGCGGCATGGCAAAGGGCAGCTCCACTTTGCGCAGCACTTGGCCGGGCGTCGCGCCAAAGGCCTGTGCGGCTTCCACCAGCGACGGCGGCGTCGATATGATGCCGAGGCGTGTCAGCCGGATCGGTGCGGGGATGGCGAAGATGACCGTGGCGATCAGGCCCGGAACCATGCCGAGACCAAACAGGATCAGCGCTGGGATGAGGTAGACGAAGGTCGGGATCGTCTGCATCAGGTCGAGGATCGGTCGCATGACGGCATAGACCCAGGGGCGACGGGCGGCGGCGATGCCGAGCGGCACCCCGACGGCCATGCTCACGGCGGTGGCGGCGAGCACAAGCGCCAGCGTTTCCGTCGTTTCCTTCCAGTAGCCCTGGTTGATGATCAGGAGCAGGCCAAGGCCGGTGAACAGCGTTATGCCGATCGAGCGGCGGAACCACCAGGCGAGCCCGGTGATGACGGCCACGACGATCAGCGGGTGGGGGGCGTAAAGGACCCAAAGCAGCGTATCGGCGACGGCCTGAAGGAAGCGGGCGAGCTGGTCGAAGAAGAAATCGAAATTCGTCGTCAGCCAGTCGACGAACGCCTTGGCCCAGCCCCCGATGGGGATGCGGTTCTCGGTCAGATATTCCACGAAGGTAAATCCGTCTCGTCAGGTCAAAAAGGGGCGCATGACGCGGTGAAAAAAGGCGGGGATTTCCCCCGCCTTGATGCCGATCAGAGGCCGAGTGCGGCCTTGACTGCGGCCAGGCCGTCGCCGCCATCCTTGGCGGTCACGCCGGCAAGCCACGGATCGACGGCGGTCGGGTTGGCCTTCAGCCATTCCTCGGCCGCCTTGTCCGGCTCCTGGCCGTCATTCAGGATCTTGCCCATGATCTCGTTTTCCATCTGGAGCGAGAACTTGAGGTTCGTCAAAAGCTTGCCGACGTTCGGGCATTCGGTGGTGTAGCCGGCGCGCACGTTGGTGAAGACTTCCGCGCCGCCGAAGTTGGCGCCGAAGATGTCGTCGCCACCCGAGAGGTAGGTGAGCTTGAAGTTGGCGTTCATCGGATGCGGTTCCCAGCCGAGGAAGACGACCGGCGCTCCGTCCTTTTCGGCACGGGCGACCTGCGCCAGCATGCCCTGTTCGGAGGATTCGACAACCTCGAAGCCCTTGAGGCCGAAGGTGTCCTTGTCGACCATGTCGATGATCAGGCGGTTGCCGTCATTGCCTGGCTCGATGCCATAGATCTTGCTGTCGAGTTCGGTCTTCTTGGCGGCGATGTCCTTGAAGTCCTTGATGCCGAGCTCGGCGCCCTTGGCGTTGGTCGCGAGCGTATATTTGGCACCGACCAGGTTCGGCCCGAAGGATTCGACCGACTTGTCGTCGAGGAAGGGACGTACATCGTTTTCCTGGGTCGGCATCCAGTTGCCGAGGAAGACGTCGATGTCCTTGTTCTTGAGCGAGGTGTAGGTGACCGGAACCGAGAGAACCTTGATGTCCGTCTGGTAGCCGAGGCCCTTGAGAACGGTGGAAACAGTGGCTGTGGTCGCGGTGATATCCGTCCATCCGACGTCGGAGAAACGGACGGTGCCACAGCTTTCCGGCTCGGCAGCTGCAGCCTGCTGAGCGGTGATGGCGACGACCGAAACGGCGCCTGCCAGCATCAGTTTGAGAGAGAGTCGTTTTTTCATCGTTGTCGTTCCCCTGCCTCGATTATTGTTTTAGCCAAACACCATTGGATAGCGAATTCAAGCGCTTTGATGTCGAAGGAAGTGTATTGCGTCAATATGCTGGCGGGGTGCACGATGCGACGCGCGATGTCGCAATGTCCACGAAATGGTCTAGTCCGCCGAAAAACTGTGGGTGCTGCAAACGGGCTCTGGCCTTCCCGGCCAAGCCTCGTCATTACCCGGAAAACGGAAAAACCGGACGCGGTGACAATGGCCAAACTCTATTTCAGCTATGCGACGATGAATGCGGGCAAGAGCACGATGCTGCTGCAGGCCTCCTACAACTACCAGGAGCGCGGCATGCGCGTGGTGATGCTGATCGCCGCCCATGACGACCGGGGAGGGGTCGGCCGCATTTCTTCGCGCATCGGTCTCGGCGCGGACGCCATTCCCTTTCACGGCGACGATGATCTCTTCGGGCTGATCAACCGGCTGCACCGGGATGGTGAAGGCGAGATCGCCTGTGTCTTCGTCGACGAGGCGCAGTTCCTCAACGAAGGGCAGGTCTGGCAGCTTGCCCGCGTCGCCGACCGCATTGGCATTCCGGTCATGGCCTATGGCCTGCGCACGGACTTCCAGGGCAAGCTCTTTCCGGGCTCGATGGCGCTGCTGGCGATTGCCGACGAACTGCGCGAGGTGCGCACCATCTGCCATTGCGGCCGCAAGGCGACGATGGTCGTGCGCCTGGACGGGCAGGGCAAGGTCGTGCGCGAAGGCGCCCAGGTCGAAGTTGGCGGCAACGAGAAATATGTCTCCTATTGCCGGCGGCATTGGGACGACCTGATGCGCTGCGAGTGAGTGCGGCGTCGTGGCGGCTTGAAACCGCCACATGCGCGATGCCATTGTTCGCCCCTATCGCACGCCAGGGGTCTTCGATGTTGCGTCTTTTCACCAGCCTTTCCATCACGCTCTGTCTTGGCACGTTCTCTCTCGGCGCAACGGTCGCCCATGCCGGTGGCGACGCCACGGCCGGCGCCGCCGTCTTTCGCAAATGCGCCGCCTGTCACACCGCAAGCGAACCGACAAACCGCGTCGGCCCGAGCCTGATGGGCGTCGTCGGACGCCCGGCCGCATCCGTTACCGATTACAATTACTCCGACGCGATGAAGGCCTTCGGCGCCGAGGGTCATGTCTGGGACGAGGCGACGCTCAGCGAGTATCTGCTGAGCCCCAAGGCAATGGTCGGTGCCACCAAGATGGCTTTTGTGGGTTTGAAAAAGCCGCAGGACATTGCCGACGTGATTGCCTACCTGAAGGCGCCGCCGGCTGCCAAATAGGGACGACGCAGGTTCCGCACGGAAAACCGTTTCCCGCTTTTCCTCGGCTTGCGTGCGGCAATGCCGTCGATATCTCAAGCACTTCGCTGTGGTGGCTGATCAAAAAGCTGCCGGGAAAGGCTTGTTCTCTTTCGGTAAACACCCTTTATATAACTGCAATCGAAGGCTGAATAATTCAGCCGGGCTGGCGGATATCGCCACGGGGGACCGAGGGGCAGGACATGGCGACTCTTCAGAATTTTGACGCGGAGATCGAAAAGACGAAGGGCGTTGTCGAACAGATGCGCGGCAAGCTCGAACAATCCGGCGTCGTGCTCGAGCAATTCGCCAAGGCCGAAACCAAGCTCGGCGACGTCAATTTCGACATTGAGAACGCCCGGATCCAGGACGTGATCAACCAGCAGAAGGTGATGGAAGCCAACATCGCCGACCTGATCATCGGCCTTGAGGATGCGACCAATGTCTTCGGCTCCGAATTCGAGAGTATGAAGAACTATACGGGCTACGAGAAATTCATCGGCATCTTCTCCAAGCAGAAGATGCAGCGCATGCGCACCGACCGCGTGCGCAACATGTCGCTTGCCGGCAACCTGCAGGAACTGTTGGCGAAGTCCGACATGATCGTCGGCATCCTCAAGGAACAGAAGTCGATCCTCGACCAGCGTTACAAGACTTCTGAGCAGAGCCTCATCCAGGTGATCGAGCGCCGCAAGGGCACGATGGCGAACCTTGAAGCGGTGCAGAAGCGCATCGAGGAGCTGAACCCGCTGCTGCTCGACATCGAAAACCGCATCGCCGCCTCGACCGAGCAGAAGGTGCGCACCGAGCTCGAGGGCGAGCGCTCGGCGCTGGCGACCGAATATAACGAGAAGCAGGCCAAGGAGCAGGAACTGCTCGCCGAGAGCCAGACGCTCGAGCGCTACACCTCGATGTTCCAGACCTTCGTCGATTCGCTCAACAACCAGATCGCTGCGCAGAACACGCTGATCAACAAGCTGACGATCGATACCGAGCAGCGCATCGTGCTCTACAAGGCGCTGGAAGACTCGCTGAAGACGGCGGCCCAGCAGGACGTCGCCCACAAGATCAACACGCTCGGCAGCCAGGTCGACACGGCGGCCGAGGAAACGATGGCCGGCATCGGTGCCGCGGCCCAGCGCCACATCGGCGATCTCCTGGAAATGCATGAAAAGAACATGCTTTCGACGCAGGATATCCAGCGCCGCAAGAAGCTCGCCGACGATGCTTTCGCCCGCCGCTTCCAGGCTGTCATGGACAAGCACAACACTGCCAACTACGTGAAGCAGTGATCGGACGGCGCATGATCCGAACCGAGTTTGCCTTTCGGCGCGCGCCACGGGGATTTGCATGAAGGTCGCGGCTTCATCCGCTGTCGCACAGTATTTTGCGTCGATCCATGCGGCGCTCGCCGGGCTTGAGCTCTTTCTCGGCGATCGCAACTCGCCGCTCTATCGCAACACTGTCGTCGGCGAAGTGATCGTTCCCTATCTTGGCCGGCTGAAGGCCTCGATCGACTGCTGGGAGAACCGGATCGGCTTCGTCGACCAGTTCCGGATTTCGCGCGCCGAAAGCGGCTTTCCCGTCTTTCAGAACGTGCTCGAACTGGAGAACGATCGCCAGACGGCGACGAAGCGCCTGGCCGATATCCCCTCGGCCGATGCGCTGCGCGACGAGATGGTCGATTTCATCCTGAGGCAGAAGGCCTTCCCCGAAGCGTTGCAGACGCGCATGGCCGAGCGGCTCTATCTGGAGCAGATCGGCAAGGGCGAGATTTTTTCGCCGTTCATTCTGCCCGAGACCATCCGTGTTGCCGTCAATTCCAAGACGATGCGGCCCTATTATGTGGTGAGTTGGGGCGCCTTCGACGGGGCGAACACCCTGCCGATGGTCTATATGGCGACGATCGAGGATTCCTCGGAGAAGATCGTCGACATGCTGGTGACTGCCGATGGCAAGCTCAACCCGCAGGTGGAGATCCCGCTGCCGGTCGGAGGCCTGCTCAATCCGGATCTCGCCAGCCGTTTCGACGATTTTGCCTCGAAGAACAGCAGCTACTCACTGACGCCGGTGACGATCGCCACCAATCTCGACAAGGATTTCGAGGAACTACACCCGAAGCAGTTGCGCCGCATCGTGCTCGGGCCGTTCTATTCGGCCGGGATCACCGAGAACAATGCGCGCATCAACGACATCCTTTCCAAGGTACGCAAGACCGAGAATGCCTGGCTTTTGACCTGGACGGTTCAGGAGGTCTTCTCGAAATCGGAGCGACCGGCCAAGCGCGGCTTCTGGTCGTCGACCCCGGCGCAGGAGGAATTCCACATCGATACCGCCAATCTGGAAGCGACGCGCATGGGGGTCTCCTCCTACGAGAAACACGCGCTGGTGCCGCATGACGCCTATCAGGCGCTCTATGCCGCCGGTGAGGCGGAACAGGTGTTCGGCGACTACAAGGTCCACGTCATTTCCGGCAACCAGGTCGTGAGCGAGGTTTGACGATGACACTCAATACGGGGCTGACGACGCTGCACGAGGACGACATCGCCAAGCATCAGGCGGTGGCGCAAGGGTTGGTGACCAAGCTGATCATCCTGGAGCGGGAAGATACCGCCGCCGGCACCTCGCTTGCCGGCACCGGCCGTCGCTTCGTGTCGACGGTTTCGACCGGCGGCCAGCGGCGCACGCGCGAGGTAGAGCTGACGAAGACGATCCAGGCGGTGCGCCAGGGCGACCCGATGTTTTCGCCGGCCCAACACGCCGTGCTCTATCGCACGCGCCGCGGCATCCAGGTGGCGCTGGCCGTCGCCGACGTCTTTGCCCGCCAGACGAGCCTCGAACAGCTGCAGGCGAAGAACGTGACGTCGCCGCTCGCGGGTGAAGAAGCTAACCAGTTCAAGGCGCTGCTGTCGGCCTCGGCTTACGTCGCGGCCTTCACGCTTGCCGCCTATCTCGGCGCGACCTTGGCAGGCGAGGGCGAGCCGGTCGACGACGCCATCGAGCCCGACTTCCTGTTCGACACGCCGCAGGACGCGCTGAAGAGCCTGATCTCGGCGCTCGATCGCGGCCTTGCCGGGGCGCCGGACGATCTGGCGCTGACCGCCCGGGCGCGCGCCTTCTCGCGGGTGGCGATCGAGGGGCTGATCGCCCGCAAGGCGCGCTTTACCGGGCTGCAGAGCTTCGAGAACGTGCATATCCGCCTCGACCAGGACGATTTTACGCTCAACGGTTTCGATGTGGCACCCGGCCAGAAGCGCAAGCCGCTGGTCATGACCTTCAAGAAGCCCGAGGAGATCATCGGCAACCACATCGCCAAGTATCAGGCGCTGAAGCTTGCGAAGATGCTGATGGCCTACGACTTCGACCGGCAGATGAACCCGTTCGTCGAGCTTGGCGGCTTTCTCTTCACCTTCATCGGCGACGGCATGCCGGGCACCGGCAAGACCATCCTGATCCAGATGCTTGCCGGCATGCTCAACGATTACTGCGAGATCGCCGGTTACGCCTTCCATTACGAGAATTTCGGCGTCGACCAGATCTCCTCCTATCAGGGCAAGTCCGGCCAGAACTGCAAGGAATTCGTCAACAACGTCATCAATCCGCGGGCGATCGGCTTCGGCACGATCGACGATGTCGACCAGGTGGCGGCGAAGCGCTCCGACGATCGCGCCTCTGCCGGTCAGCACGAGGTGACGGCGGTGCTGATGGAGAGCTTTGCCGGCGCCTCGACGGTGGTGCGCGGCAATTGCACCTTCGGCATGTTCTCCAATTACCCGGAGAATGTCGACGATGCGCTGCGCCAGCGCGCCGGCGCCCGCTGGCTGGTCGACGGGCCGCAGACCGAGGACGACTATATCGACATCTTCGCGCTGCTGGTCGGCAAGAACCACAAGATCCCGCTCGGAGAGCACCAGCTGTTCGAGGGGCAGGAGATCAAGCGCGCCGTCGCCCAGTCCTATGCCGAGCATGCGCGACCGAAGGAGGATGGTCTCGTCGCCGTCTGGGAGCGCTACGAGAAGGAAAAGGGCGCGATCGGCTCGCTTGCCGATGTCGGCGCCTATCTGCACATGATCAAGGAGGCCGAGCCGCGCTTCACCGGCCGGGCGATCAAGAACATCACCGACGCGATCAAGCTCAGAGCCATGGACGTGGAACTGCCAGATGACTGGTTCAAGGACGCCGGCTCCTTCATGCACAAGGGCTATGATGAAAAGAAAGCGATGATCGAGGCGCTGCGTGGCCCGATCACCATCGACATGGTGCTGCAGGAGATCAACCGCTACGCCGACAGCGAGTTCCGCTACACCGACAAGTCGGACGATGCCGCCGTCACCGACATCATCCGCCGCGAGCGTCAGCGCGAAAAGGCGATCCGCGAGATCGAGGCGATGAAACGCGACGGCCGGTGGCAGGGGTGATGCTAGGAAAAACTGACAGATGAACCGCCTGCTTGAAGCTGAACTGATCTATGGACGGTTGCTCGATATTTCCGAGCCGCATCTGATCGCGCGCTACAACAAGGCGCTCGAAGGCTTCGGCCTGCGTCCAACGGCGCTGCCGCAGTTCAGCATCGACATGACCGGGTTTTCGCCCGAGATCGCCGAGGAGCTGGGGGATCGTGACTATCTCGATCCGAACCGGGTCAACCGTCGTTTCATCATCATGACGCCGGAACAGGCGGAGCTGCCGTGCGTGCACACGAGCTTCTCCAATACCGCCGCGCTGATGCACGAGTTCTTCAACGCCAACAGCCGTGCGATCAACGCCATCACCATCAAGGATGCGCTCTATGGCGAGATCGAGGATTCGGTCTCGGTCGTAAACGACATTGACGATCTCTTGTCGATCAACGAGGTGCGCTTCCGGGTGCTGTCGGCCGAGGACATGCTCGGCAAGGCGGCCGAACTGCGCGGGCTCGTCGACCGCTTGAAGAAGGTGCCGACGGCCTGGGCCGACGACGAGATGCTGACGCGCATGGTCGAGCTTGCCAAGCAGACCGGCGACATCCGACAGAACGCGCTGGTGCCGGATCAGCTCGTCTTCCGCCATGAGGCGTTCTGGGCCAACCATTTCGGCGGCGTCTACATCTTCCTTGACCACAAGACGACGACGGTCATCTGCGACCCTTCCGTGCCGGGCTTCCGCCGTTCGCGCCCTTGGCAGGTGAGCTACATCGCCATCAACGATCACGCCCGGATCTACGACTTCCTCGCCTCAACCAAGCGGCTGCAACTGCCGCAGGCGTCCTGGGTCGAGGAGTCAGGGCTTTATCAGCACCGCGCCGACATGGTGGTGCGTGGGCTGATCAACGAGAGCGATCCGACGGCCGATCTTGCCAGTGCCGACCGGATCTGGCTGCAGACCTGGATGCACCGGTATGCCGCCGCGGTCGCGAAAGACGGCGCCTATCCGTTCCTGCAGGAGATGATCCGCACGGTCGCTGCGACCGGCACGATCAAGATGCAGGACGTGGCGCCGGCAAACCGCTTCATGCTGGTGCGCGCCGCACCGGCCCATCCGGACCAGTGGCTGGTCAACCGGCTGATATCCCAGCTCGTGCCTCGCGATTTCGTATCGCGTTTCGTTTTCGACAAGCAGGGCTTCTACGACGCCTACGAGCGTTATAGCGAAAGCTTCAAGGCCTATGTTGTGGCGACGCTGACCGGCACATATCTGAAAGACAAGGCGGCTTTCCGCCACAAGCTTTACGGCCTCAGAGAGGAATAGGACATGTTCGACCCGATCGTTGCGTTTTTCCAGCGTGTCTTTACCGCGATCGGCCGCGGCATCGGGCTCGCCGTCGCCTGGCTGCTCTGGCCATTTATCGCGGTCGGCAACTGGTATCGTCAGCGCAGCTGGATCATCAAGGGACCGATCGGCATCGTCCTGCTCGGCCTGATCCTGTTCTACGGTTACTTCATCTGGCAGACCCAGGCCTGGACGAACTTCAACGAAGACTATGTCGATCGCTACAAGCTGGCCGAACGCAAGGTGCCCGCCGGCTCGCCGATGAGCGGCCCCGGTACCACTTCGACAGGCCAGTCGGCGACCGGCGGCGCCAGCAATCTTGCGGGCGTGGCCAAGCAGCCGGTGGAATCGACGCCCGAGGCGCTGGCCGCCGTGCAGCTGCCGGCAGGCACCGTCTGCCAGACCTCGGCGATCGTTGATGTCACGGCTGACTTGATCGACTTCAACGTCAACGAGAATGCCTGGATCTCGTCGATGCTGCTCTACAAGCTCGGCTTCTTCGGTCTCGATTGGGATGACACGCCCTGGCTCGACAACAAGGCGTCGTTCCAGCGCGGGGTCAACCAGGCGATCCGCCGCACCTCGGTGGAGCTCGTCGATTCGCTCGGTCGCATGCGTGGCACCTCGGGCATCAACAACGCCCTGCAGAGCGCGCGCGGCAACATGCAGTTCGATGAAGAGACCTGGTATTTCGGCATCAATCCGTTCGGCCCGAAGACGCCGACGCCGAGCTTCTACCGGGCGGCGATGAAGGATCTGAGATCGTTCAACACGACGCTCAGCAAGTGCGAGGCGATCTTTGACGGCCGCTCGGATAACCTCGTCGAATTCCTCGACCGTGTCGCCAACGACCTCGGCAACACCTCGGCGATCCTGCGCGAGCGCTCCGAAAACCACAATGGCGGCTGGTTCGACACGCGCGCCGACGATCGCTTCTGGTTCGCCTATGGCCAGCTCTACGGTTACTACGGCATCCTTTCGGCTGCCGGTGCCGACTTCGACAATGTGGTTGCCCAGCGCGGCCTGCTGCCGATCTGGACGGAAACGATTAAGCAACTGCGCGCGGCGCTGCGCATCCAGCCCTGGATCATTTCCAACGGTGAGGAAGCCGGGTGGATCATGCCGACGCATCTGGCGACCATGGGCTTCTATACGTTGCGGGTGCGCTCCAACATCGTGGAAATGCGCGACATTCTCGCCCGATAAGGCAGACGACGAGGTGGCCGGCCGCCAAAGGGCGGCCGCCGCCGATCTTGAGTTAGCGGGATGTGGCGGAAGCCGCAGACACGTCTTCTCCTCCCGCTTACTGCATGTGTCCTTTGATCGTGTTCGATCAAAGGACACATGCAGCAAATCAAAGTGCTACAGCGACCTTTGAGCGTCTGATGAGACGCGCGGCGCTGTAGGCATTGCGAACCGCGCTTTGGAAGGCGTGGACGAAAACGAGACCCTGGGGAGGGGACATGTCATGACGGAGGTCAAGTCCGATATCGAGATTGCGCGCGCGGCGAAGAAGAAGCCGATCCTGGAGATCGGCGCGACGCTCGGCATACCGGCGGAAGATCTGCTGCCCTACGGCCACGACAAGGCGAAGATCGGCGCGGATTTCATCGCAAGGCAGCGCGAAAAGAAGAACGGCCATCTGATCCTGGTGACGGCGATCAACCCGACGCCGGCGGGCGAAGGCAAGACGACGACGACTGTCGGCCTCGGCGACGGGCTCAACCGCATCGGCAAGAAGGCGATCGTCTGCATCCGCGAGGCCTCGCTCGGACCCTGCTTCGGCGTCAAGGGCGGTGCTGCCGGCGGCGGCTATGCGCAGGTGGTGCCGATGGAGGATATGAACCTCCACTTCACCGGCGACTTCCACGCGATCACCTCGGCGCACAATCTGCTGGCGGCGCTGATCGACAACCACATCTACTGGGGCAACGAGCAGAACATCGACATCCGCCGCATCGCCTGGCGACGGGTGATGGACATGAACGACCGGGCGCTGCGCAGCATCGTCGGCTCGCTCGGCGGGGTTGCCAACGGCTATCCGCGCGAAACCGGTTTCGACATCACCGTCGCCTCCGAGGTCATGGCGATCCTGTGCCTGTCGCGGGATTTGAAGGATCTGGAGCAGCGGCTCGGCAACATCATCATCGCATACCGCCGCGACAAGAGCCCGGTGTTTGCGCGCGACATCAAGGCCGATGGCGCAATGACCGTGCTGCTCAAGGACGCGATGCAGCCGAACCTGGTACAAACGCTCGAAAACAATCCTGCCTTCGTGCATGGCGGTCCCTTCGCCAACATCGCTCATGGCTGCAACTCGGTGGTCGCGACGACGACGGCGCTGAAGCTAGCCGATTTCGTCGTGACCGAAGCGGGGTTCGGCGCCGATCTCGGGGCGGAAAAATTCTTCGACATCAAGTGCCGGAAGGCCGGGCTGAAGCCCGATGCCGCGGTGCTGGTTGCGACCGTTCGCGCGATCAAGATGAACGGCGGCGTCAAGAAGGACGACCTCGGCCGGGAAAACCTGGAGGCGCTGCGCAAGGGCTGCGCCAATCTCGGCCGGCATGTGCAGAACGTCAAGAAATTCGGCGTTCCCGTCATCGTCGCGATCAACCACTTCACCTCCGATACCGAGGCCGAAGTGCAGGCGATCAAGGACTATGTGGCGACGCTCGGTGCCGAAGCCGTGCTTTGCCGCCATTGGGCCGAAGGCTCGGCCGGCATCGAGGAACTCGCGGTGAAGGTGGCGGCACTTGCCGAGGGCGGACACTCGCAGTTCTCGCCGCTTTATCCCGACGACATGTCGCTCTTTCACAAGATCGAGACGATCGCCAAGGACATCTACCATGCGAGCGAAGTGATCGCCGACAAGTCGGTGCGCGACCAACTGCGCAGTTGGGAGGATCAGGGCTACGGCCATCTGCCGATCTGCATGGCAAAGACGCAGTATTCCTTCTCGACCGATCCGAACCTGCGCGGTGCGCCGACAGGCCATGCGGTGCCGATCCGCGAAGTGCGGCTGGCCGCCGGCGCCGGCTTCATCGTGGTGATCACCGGCGAGATCATGACGATGCCCGGCCTGCCGAAGGTGCCCTCGTCGGAAAAGATCTTCCTCAACGAGCAGGGCTACATCGAGGGGCTGTTCTAGAGCATGTCGCGTAAAAGTGCGCAGCGGTTTTGCGATTACGACATGCAACAAATCAATAACTTAAAACGCTTCCTGCCTGCCTGAAAAACAACGCCGCGCATCCGGGTGTATGCGCGGCGTTGCTGTGTCCGGGTTTTATCGCGGCGGAAGCTAGGCGGTGAGGCTGAGGAAGTCCGCCTTGCCGACCCGGACGCCGTTGTGGCGCAGGATGTCGTAGGCGGTCGTCAGGTGGAAGTAGAAGTTCGGCAGCACGAATTTCTGCAGGTATTCCTCACCCGTGAGCGTCACTTTCAGCGTCGGGAAATTGAGCACGACCTCGCGGCTGTCGCTGTCTTCGAGATCATCAGGGCTGACCGTTTCGAGGAAGGCAACGGTCTTGGCGATGCGCTGGCGCAGCTCGTCCAGGGTCTTTTCCTCGTCGGCAAAGCGGGGCACTTCGATCGACGTCAGTCGGCCGACGAGACCCTTGCTCGTGTCGCTGACACGCTGCACCTGACCGGCAAGTGTCAGCATATCGGGCGCCAGCCGGGCGTTGACGAGATCATCCGTGGAGATGCCTTTTTCCCGGGCGAAAGCCTCTGCCTTGTCGAGCAGCCTGGTAAGGACACCAAGGCCGCGAACGAGTGCGGGAATGGAGAGCTGGTACATCGTCAATGCCATGACAGATTTCCTTGAGAAGGGGCGCAAAACGGGTGGATTTTCCTCGCGCCGTATTTGGGAGCAGGGGCGGGCTCCTGCAAGGCGCGCGGCCCGGTATCTTTTGGGCTATGGGATGCTTGCGGGAGACGTTAGGACGCAGGCGCCTGTCTCTCGCCAGGACACGGTGGTCTCGTGCATTGATCGGCGCAGGAACGCATCAAGGACGCCACGATGACGCCAGAGGAACTTCAGGCCTATCTTCATAACCACATCCCGCTGTCGGCGGCGATGCAGGTACGGGTGGATACGGTGAGTGACGATCATGTGCTGCTCTCCGCACCGCTTGCGCCCAACATCAACCACCGCGAAACGGTGTTCGGCGGCAGCGCCTCGGCGCTCGCGATCCTGTCGGCCTGGTCGCTTCTGCATGTGCGCTTGCGCCAAAGCGGGGTGGCGGCGCGGTTGGTGATCCAGAGCAACCGGATGGATTATCTGAAGCCGGTGGTCGGTGCCTTCTCCGCACGCTCGTCGCTGGCGGACGCCGGGCAATGGCCGGGCTTTCTGCGATTGCTCGAACGTCGAGGCAAGGCGCGGGCCGTGGTCGTTGCCGACCTCCTCGATGGCGACACCTTGGCCGGTCGCTTCGAGGGCGAGTTTGTCGCCCTTGGCTACGGAAACGCCTGACCGCGTCAGCGCAAGGAGACTCATTCCTAGCGGCAGTAGCGGTAGTCGTTGCGGCGTTCGATGACGTCGAGATGCAGGTGCGTCTCGTGGGCGGCGTCGCTGCCGGGGTCGAGCACGGTCTTGAAGTAGAGGCAGGCGGACGCGGTGACCGCGCGCTGGAACGCGCCGTCCATGGTGCCGTCCTCGTCGCGCGGCTGGATGGCGATCGTCGTGCCGTTGCTCAATGTGAAGGAGGCGATGTCGACGGCGTTGCCGTGCGCATGCTCGGAGATCTTGCCCGTCGTCGCATTGTTGCGCAGACGGCAGATATAGGTCGATGCCTGGTTCAGGGCCTTGATTTTGATGGTTTTGTCGAAGGCGACTTCTGCGGCCGGCTGGGCGGTCTCCTTGGTCCAGCGCGCCAGCGCCAGCGCGGTTTCGCAGCGCATCAGCCCCTTGGGTGCGAGCGTGACGTCGGGCAGAATGCTGGTGACCTCCAGCGGCTTGTCGATGCCGCAGCCCTTGCCGTCGTCGATGCGCTTGGCTTCGTCGAAGGTCGCGCCGATTGCTTTCAGATCGGCGACGCATTTTGCATAGTCGGCGGCATTCTCCGCCTCTACCGGCGGATAGACGATCGGCGCGGGTTTTTCTTCTTTCTTCTCGTCGGCGGGCTGGCCCTTTCCGTCCGTGCCTGGCTTTTGATCCCCGGCCGCTCCACCACTCCCGTCCTTGGGCTTTGGCTGTGGCACGGGCTGTTCGTCGCCAGCCGGCACCTCTGGCTTATCGGCCTTGCCACCGACCGTGGGCGTCGCCGGTTTCTCTTCGGGTGTTGGAGCAGCCTCTTTTTCTCCCGCCTCGCTTGGCGGCTTTTTTAGCGGGATCGGTCCGGATTTCGGCAGGCTGGCGCCGGTGAGGATCAGGAGTGACAGCAGGATCAAGGGAAAAGAGCGACGCATCCGGTTCCTTTCTCGTGCCCCCGCAGCGGGGCCTGGAAGGAAGGGAACGCACGGAACAGGATCTGGTTTCATCCGGCCTTCGGCGAAAGCGTTGCAGTTTGGCAACGCCTCGAATTGGCACGACCCCATAAATTGTGGGGACTGCCTTTGTATGTTGACAAGAACACTCATGTTTTTTATGCGGCATAAATGAGGCGACGACATGTCGCGCCGCTCTAGAATCTACCGCCCAGCCAGCCCCTTGAGTTCGCCGCTCAACAGCAAGCCCGGCCTCCGAAAATCAAAGGATTGGTCCATGCTCACCCGGCATCGTCGCCTGGCTCTCTTGGCTTGCACGACAACATTTGCACTTTCCGCGGCAACCCTCGCATTCGCGCAGAGCGCGACAACCCAGGCCAAGCCGGAAGAGAAAAAGGCCGAGGAGACCAAGGCCGGCGAAACCTACCTCTCTCCGATCGTGGCGAAGGGCTCGCGCACGAGCGATCCTTATGCCAAGGCCGGCCCGGTTAGCGTCGTCACCTCGGACCAGATCGATCTGCAGTCGGGCCAGGAAACCGACGACCTTCTGCGCGGCGTTCCGGGAACGTCGACGGCGAACAATCCACAGAACCCGGGTGTTGCTGTCAACATTCGTGGCTTTGAAGGGTCCGGCCGCGTCAACATGATGATCGACGGCGTTCGTCAGAACTTCCGGTTCACCGGTCACGAAGCCCAGGGCTTTGCCTATTTCGATCCGGCGTTCCTGTCCGAAATTGACGTGACGCGCGGCGCCGTCACCGGGGTCGGCGGTGGCGCGCTCGCCGGTTCCGTCAATTTCAAGACCTATGACGTCGAGGACCTGATCCAGGACGGCAAGAACTATGGCGGTATCGCATCGGCAACCTATGGCACGAACGGCGCCGGATGGTCGGAGTCGCTGATCGGCGCCTATCGTTTCAACGATGTCTTCTCGGTGCTTGGCGGTATCAGCAAGGCCGATCCCGGCAACTACGACAACGGCAACGGCGTCGAGGTTCCCTTCACCGAGGAGGATCTTCTCTCGGGCCTCTTGAAGTTTGAAGTGACGCCGGACAAGGACCACACGTTCAAGCTTACCGGCGTCACCTACGACAACGACTTCTTCGCGAACTCCTATTTCCAGAACGTGAAGAACCAGACGGTTTCGGCCAGCTACGCCTACACGCCGGACAACGAACTCATCGACTTCCGTGCCAATGCCTATTGGAACCGGCTGAAGATGAAGTACGACACCGACATTCGCGGCGGCGGCACGGCGGCCGGTCGTCGCATCACTGACACCGGCAAGGGCTTTGACATCTCGAACACCTCGCTGTTCGATCTTGGCGACGTTGCCGTGAAGGCGAACTACGGCGTCGAGTACTTCCGCGACGATTACGATGTCATCAACAGCACGGCCCGGCCGGGCGCAGGCGTCAACGGTAGCGGCACCAATGCCACCACCGGCGTCTTCAGCAACACGACTTTCACCTATGGCATGTTGGATCTGACGGCTGGCCTCAGGTGGGATCACTTCAGCCTCGATGGCTCCGGCGCCGTCGTTGCCGGCAACCCGATCGGCCTTCCGGCCGGGCCCTACACGGTCGACAAGTCCGATGGCCGCCTCAACCCGAGCGTCACGGTCGCGCTCAATCCGACGGACTGGTTCCAGCCCTACGTGACCTACGCGGAAACCTCGCGTTCGCCGACGGTCAACGAGACCTTTGCCGGCGGCACCCATCCGGGTCCTTCGGGCCAGTCGTTCTTCCCCAATCCGTTCCTCGAGCCGGAAACGTCCAAGGGCTGGGAAATCGGTGCGAACTTCGCCTTCGACGGCCTGCTCGACTCGAGCGACAGCCTGCGGGTGAAGGCCAACTACTTCCATAACCGCATCGACAACTACATCACCGCCGTCCTGCTCAACGGTGGTCGCCAGATCTTCTTCGCCAACACCCCGGGCACGTCGACCGTCCAGGGCTTCGAACTACAGGCGGCCTACGATGCCGGCTACGTCTTCGGTGACCTTGCCTATACCTACACCGACAGCAAGCTGCCGAGCCAGGTCAACGGCTTCGGCGTCCAGAGCTACCTGCCTGAAAACATCATCAGCGCAACGCTCGGCGCCCGTTTCCTCGAGGACCAGCGCCTTTCGGTCGGTACGCGTCTCTATGCCGTTTCGAACGCCTATGTCGGCGAAATCAATCGCACGCCGCCGAACGTGCCTGGCTACGGTCTGGTGGACCTTTTCGCCAACTACAAGTTCGAAAACGGCTTCGAAGTCACGGCGCAGGTCACGAACCTGTTCGACAAGACCTACACGCCGTCGTCGAGCACGATCGCCGGCAGCACGATCGATACCGGCCGCGGCCGCACGTTCCTGGTGACGGCTAAGGCGAAGTTCTGATAGGGTCAGATCAATTCCAGTCGGGCGGCTCTTCGGAGCCGCCTCTTTTTTTTGGCGCAACCGTGACGATGGGCGCCGCTTTCCCGCTTGCGCACGGCGGCAACCCAAGCTAACACTTTCGCCCATGGAAAACGCACGCAACATTTCGATCTGGTGGTGGGCTCGCTGAAGCGGCCTTGACCAGTCATGCGTGATTGAGAGATGAAGCCGCCCGGAGATTTCGAGGCGGCTTTTTTGTATCCAGGCCGCTCAAGGACCGGGCTTTTACGGAGCGAGGCGAATGGCAACGGTAATTCTCGAGGACGGCTCGGAGAGCTATACTACCAAGGGCGGCATCACGGTGACGCGCCGCCGGCGGGAGGCGTCCTATGGCCAGGCGATCGCGAGCTATGTGGACAAGCTCGACGAGCGCCGCGGCGCAGTGTTCTCCTCCAACTACGAATATCCCGGCCGTTACACCCGGTGGGACACGGCCGTCGTCGATCCGCCGCTCGGCATTTCCTCCTTCGGTCGTTCGCTCTGGATCGAGGCCTATAACGGCCGCGGCGAAGTGCTGCTTGCGATCATCGCCGAGCACCTGAAGACCGTCGCCGACATCACGCTCGGTGCTTCGACCAGCCGCCGCCTGGATCTGACGATCAACGCACCGGATCGCGTCTTCACCGAAGAAGAGCGCTCGAAGATGCCGACGGTGTTCAGCGTCTTGCGCGCCGTCACCAACCTCTTCCATTCGGCCGAGGATGCGAGCCTCGGGCTCTACGGCGCTTTCGGCTACGACCTTGCCTTCCAGTTCGATGCGATCGACCTGAAGCTCAAGCGTCCCGACGACCAGCGCGACATGGTGCTGTTCCTGCCGGACGAGATCCTCGTCGTCGACCATTATGCGGCGAAGGCCTGGATCGACCGCTACGATTTCGCCAAGGACGGCAAGACCACCGAGGGCAGGGCGGAAGAGATCGCCAGCGAGCCCTTCAAGACCGTCGACACCATCCCGCCGCATGGCGACCATCATCCGGGCGAATATGCCGAACTCGTCGTCAAGGCGAAGGAGAGCTTCCGCCGCGGCGACCTGTTCGAAGTCGTGCCCGGCCAGAAATTCTACGAGCGCTGCGAAAGCAAGCCGTCGGAGATTTCCAACCGGCTGAAGGCGATCAATCCGTCGCCCTATTCCTTCTTCATCAATCTCGGAAATCAGGAGTATCTCGTCGGCGCGTCGCCGGAAATGTTCGTGCGCGTTTCGGGCCGCCGCATCGAGACCTGCCCGATCTCCGGCACGATCAAGCGCGGCGACGATCCGATTGCCGACAGCGAGCAGATCCTGAAGCTGCTCAATTCGAAGAAGGACGAGTCCGAACTCACCATGTGCTCGGACGTCGACCGCAACGACAAGAGCCGCGTCTGCGTGCCTGGCTCGGTCAAAGTCATCGGCCGCCGCCAGATCGAGATGTATTCGCGCCTGATCCACACCGTTGATCATATTGAAGGGCGCCTGCGCGACGACATGGACGCCTTCGACGGCTTCCTCAGCCACGCCTGGGCCGTCACCGTCACCGGTGCGCCAAAACTCTGGGCCATGCGCTTCATCGAAAGCCATGAGAAGAGCCCGCGCGCATGGTATGGTGGCGCCATCGGCATGGTCGGCTTCAACGGCGACATGAACACCGGCCTGACGCTGCGCACGATCCGCATCAAGGATGGTATCGCCGAGGTCAGGGCAGGGGCGACGCTGCTGTACGATTCAAACCCGGAAGAAGAAGAAGCCGAAACCGAACTGAAGGCCTCCGCCATGATCGCTGCCATTCGCGATGCGAGATCCGCCAATGCCGGCAAGGCCGGTCGCGACGTTGCCGCGGTCGGCGCCGGCGTCAACATCCTGCTGGTCGATCATGAGGACAGCTTCGTTCATACGCTCGCAAACTATTTCCGCCAGACGGGGGCGACCGTCACAACGGTGCGCACGCCGGTGGCCGAAGAGATCTTCGATCGGGTGAAGCCGGACCTGGTCGTGCTTTCGCCCGGACCGGGCAACCCCAAGGATTTCGACTGCAAGGCGACGATCAAGAAGGCGCGGGCGCGCGACCTGCCGATCTTCGGTGTCTGCCTCGGCCTGCAGGCGCTGGCCGAAGCATATGGCGGCGATCTGCGCCAACTGGCGATCCCGATGCACGGCAAGCCGTCGCGCATCCGGGTGCTGGAGCCGGGCATCGTCTTTTCCGGTCTCGGCAAGGAGGTGACGGTCGGCCGCTACCATTCGATCTTTGCCGATCCGGCAAGCCTGCCTTCCGACTTCATGATCACCGCCGAAAGCGAAGACGGCACGATCATGGGCATTGAGCACACCAAGGAACCGGTGGCGGCGGTGCAATTCCACCCGGAATCGATCATGACGCTCGGCGGCGACGCCGGCATGCGGATGATCGAGAACGTCGTGGCGCATCTCGCCAAGCGCGCCAAGGTCAAGGCCGCCTGATATTCCAGACCACGGAAGCGGTGCGTCGGCGCTGCTTCCGGTCGCGCGGCCGTTTGCTGGAGGTCCCATGACGGGAAAGGACGGCATGGCAGACGATACGCCCTTGAGCGGAGGCGGCCGCACGGCCGTCAGCCGCAGGGGCTCCATCGTGCTTCGGGAAACCGGGACGTGGGCGCCTTCCGTGCACGCGCTGCTGCGGCATTTCGAGGCCACCGGCTTTGACGGTGCGCCGCGCGTCGTCGGCTCCGGCTTCGACGACCATGGCCGCGAAATGCTGACCTATGTCGAGGGCGACATCCTCAATCCCGCACCCTGGTCGGACGCGGCGATCTTCGCGCTCGGGCGGCTGACGCGGAAGATGCATGACGCCGCCGCATCCTTTCAGGTTCCGGCGCAGGCGAACTGGCGCCCCTGGTTCGGGCGCACGGTCGGCACGGCCGATATCGCCGGCCATTGCGATGCGGCCCCGTGGAACATCGTTTCGCGCGACGGTCTTCCGGCCGCGTTCATCGACTGGGAGGCGGCCGGGCCCGTCGATCGCCTGACCGAGCTTGCGATGGTCGCCTGGAACAATGCCCAGCTTTATGACGACGGCGTTGCCGAGATGAACGGCCTGGCCGATGCTGCCTCAAGGATGCGGCAGGTGCGTCTCTTTGCCGACGGCTACGGCCTTGATGCGGGCGAGCGCCGCCGCCTTGCGGATCGGATCATCGTCTTTGCCGCCGAGAGCGCGGCCAACGAGGCCTTCGAACTCGATATCCGCCCGGAAAGCGAACACGTGCCGCGCGTCTGGGGCATCGCCTGGCAGGCCCGCAGCGTTGCGTGGATTTTGCGCAACCGCGCGATGCTCGACGCTGCCCTTTCCTGACCTACGGCGCCGTCTGTGTGGCCGGCATGCGCTCACATTGATTGGCGAACAGGCGTTCGCTCAGGAAATCGACGAAGACGCGGACCTTCGGCGAGAGATGCCGGTTTGACGGCCAGAGCAGGTGGAACTGCCCGGGGGTGTCGAGGTAGGCGTCGAGCACGGTGCGCAGCCGGCCGTCGCTGAGCGGCTGGCGCGCGAGGAAATCGGGCAGGCAGCCGATGCCGAGACCGCTGAGGACGGCACCGCTCAACGCCTCCATGTTGTTGCAGTTGAGGATGGTCCTGATCTGCGGTTCGGGTCCGCCCGGCGGCATGGCGATCGGCCATTCCTGCAGCTTGCGGCTGTTGGGAAAACGGAAGTGGATCGCGTCGTGGCCATCAAGATCGCGCGGGCATTCGGGCGTGCCGTGTCGGTCGAGATAGGCAGGCGACGCGCAAAGCAGAAGCTGGAAAGGCCTGAGCGCCCGGGTCATCAGCCGCGAATCGGGCAGCACGCCGCTGCGGATGGCGACATCCACTTCCTCGTCGATCAGATCGACGATGCGGTCGTTGAAGTCGAGATCGAGTTCGACCTCGGGGTAGCGCCGCACGAAGTCCGGCAGCACCGGCAGCAATAGATGGTAGCTGACGATCGGCACGCTGACGCGCAGCCGTCCGCGCGGCACGGCCACTGCTTCGGCCAACGATGCCTCGGCGTCGTCGAGATCGTCGAGGATGCGGCGGCAGCGCTCATGAAAGAGCCGGCCTTCCTCGGTCAACCTTATGCTTCTGGTCGAGCGCTGCAGCAGGCGGACGCCGAGCTCTCGTTCGAGATTGGTGACGGCCTTGCCGACCGCTGAAGCGGACAGGCCAAGCACGCGCCCGGCGGCGACGAAGCTGCCGAGATCGGCGGTGCGGACGAAGGCGGTCAAGCCGCTCAGGCGATCCATTGCTTCTCCATTCGAGCGCTTTATTCCGGTATAAATGGCATAACGGTGTGATTTTCATCCGATTATGTCGAAACTATCCTGCATTCGTCAATCGATACCCGGCAACTGCCGACATCAAGACGGAGGTCCGGCGGGCCTGCGCGGGTATCCCCTTTGCTCGAACGGATGGAACGGGGAATGAGAACCGAAATTCGAGAATCACGCGGGCGCCGTCTCGTGCTCCTTGCGGTCTGTTGCGCCGCCGCGGCAATGCCGCTCACCTTTACCGGACCGGCGGTGGCGCTGCCGTCGATCAGTCGCAGCCTCGGCGCCGATCCGGTTGCCCTCAACTGGGTCACCAACGCCTTCATGCTGACCTTCGGCAGCTCGCTGATGGCGGCAGGCGCACTTGCCGACAGCTTCGGCCGCAAGCGTGTTTTCCTCAGCGGTCTTGCGGCCTTCCTACTGTTTTCGGTCGGGCTCGCCTTTGCTCGCAATATCCTTTGGTTCGATATCCTGCGCGCCCTTCAGGGCATAGGGGCAGCCGCCGCTTTTTCCGGCGGCATGGCGTCCCTTGCGCAGGAGTTCGACGAGAGCGAGCGGCTGCGCGCCTTCAGCCTGGTCGGCGCCAGCTTCGGTGTCGGCCTTGCCTTCGGGCCGATCGCGTCGGGCCTGATGGTCGAGGCCTTCGGCTGGCCGGCGATCTTCGGTCTTGTGGCCGTTCTCGCCAGCCTGTCCCTGGCGCTCGGCGGGGTCTTCCTGCGGGAGACGCGCGATCCGGATGCCTCCGGGCTCGACTGGAAGGGAGCGGCAAGCTTCACCGCGGCGCTCACAACGCTCACGTCAGGCATCCTGCAGGGTCCGGAAAGCGGCTGGAGCCATCCGCTGGTGATCGCGATGCTTGCGGCATCGGCGCTCTTCTTTCTGGCCTTCTGGCGGGTCGAGCGTTCTGTCGCGCGGCCGATGCTGGATCTGACGCTTTTTCGCTATCCGCGTTTCATCGGCGTGCAGTTGCTGGCGGCAGCCCCTGCCTATGGCTTCGTGGTGCTGCTCATCCTGCTTCCGGTCCGCTTCATCGGTATTGAAGGCATGAGCGCCGTTGAGGGCGGACGGATGATGATCGCCATGTCCGCGCCGCTTTTGATCCTGCCGATCGTAGCCGGGTTTCTGACGCGCTGGTTCACGCCGGCGGTCATTTGCGGCGTGGGCTTGCTGCTCTCGGCGGCCGGGCTCTTCTGGCTCAGCCTGTTTCCGGCGGGGGCCGGGCCGGACACACTGCTTGCACCGCTGCTGCTGATCGGCCTTGGCATCAGCCTGCCCTGGGGGCTGATGGACGGACTTGCCGTCAGCGTCGTGCCGAAGGAGCGCGCCGGCATGGCAACGGGGATCTTCAGCACGACGCGCGTGGCCGGGGAGGGCATTGCCCTTGCGATCGTGACCGCCATCCTTTCCGCGCTCACGGCCTGGAATCTGGGGCCGGAGGCCGGCGCCAATGCCGCTCCGATGGCGCAGCGCATCGTCACCGGCAACCTCGCGGCGGCGACGCTCCTTGCACCGGAGACATCGCATGCCGCGCTGCTGCAGGCCTATGGCGATGCGTTCAGCGTCCTGCTTTTGGTTTTGACCGGCATCACCGTCGCAACCGCGGCCGTCGTATTCTTCTTCATCGGCCGGGGCGACAGGGCTCTCGGCGACGCGGAGATCGAAGCCGGCGCGCTGCCTTTCGACGCGATTGCCTGCGGAGAAACCGGAACCGGCCGATCCAATCTTTGACAAGCGCCGCTTAATCCAGCATATGCTTGTCCATCGACCGCCTGCGCGAAAATTCGCGCGGGCGGTTTTGCGTTTGAATGGGCTTGCGTTTGCAACTCGTTTGCATCTGCACGAGGAATGACAATGACATCTGGAACCGAAAACCGCACCGTGCTCCGCCTTGCTTTCTGGGGCATACCGCTCTCGCTCGCTGTGCTCGGCCTGAAGCTGCTTGCCTGGTGGCTGACAGGCTCGATCGCGCTTCTCTCCGACGGGCTGGAGTCGACCGTCAACGTGATCGCGGCGGTCATCGCCTATCTGATGATCGGCTATGCCTCCAAGCCGGCCGACGCCGGTCATCCCTTCGGTCACCACAAGGCGGAGTATTTCTCGGCCGTCATCGAAGGCGTCCTGATCGTCGTTGCGGCATTGCTCATTGTCTGGGAGGCGGTGCCGGCAATGATGGCGCCGGTGTTGATGGAAGCCCCGGCCCTGGGCCTTGCGATCAACTTCGTGGCCGGCGTTATCAACGCCATCTGGGCCTATGTGCTGATCACCGCCGGCCGCAAGCACCGCTCGCCGGCGCTGAGCGCCGACGGCCACCACATCCTGTCGGATGTCGTCACCTCGATCGGCGTTCTCATCGGTCTCGTTCTCGCGATTGCCACCGGCTATGCGATCCTCGATCCCTTGCTTGCCGTCATCGTCGCCTGCAACATCCTCTATCAGGGGTGGATGGTGATCTCGCGCTCGATCGACGGTCTGATGGACCGGGCTGTGCCGGCCGAGGAGGAGGAGGCGATCAAGCAGGCGATCGCCGCCAACGCCGCAGGTTCGCTGGGCGTGCATGATCTCAAGACCCGCCAGGCCGGGCCGGCTATCTTCGTGGACTTCCACATGGTTGTGCCGGAGCTGATGCCGGTCGGCGAGGCGCATGATATCTGCGACCGCATCGAAGACGCGATCCGTGCCGTGCATCCCGGCGCCAAGATCGCGATCCATGTGGAGCCCGAAGGCGAGAAGGCCCACGGCGTGCGCGTGAAGACGACAGTCGGGCGCCACTGATTCACGGTCGATGGCGCTTCAACCGTGACGAGGTTTCCTTCTTGAGGCAGTTCTGATTTAACGGCCGCAAACGGAGCGGGCCGGCGAGGGCAGAGGCCAGCGTCGACCGCATCCACGCGCGGATGTTCTCATGGAGCAACAGGCAAATGAGCAAGACTGACGTATCCGGCCTTTCGCAACTGGGCGCAAAGGTCGACCTGCCGCAGAGCCCGGAAGACGCTGTTCTGGAGCGGGTGCCGAGCGGCAACAAGGGCAAGGATTATCTGGTCCGCTTCACCGCGCCGGAATTCACCTCGCTCTGCCCGATGACCGGCCAGCCGGATTTCGCCCATATCGTCATCGACTATGTGCCCGACGAATGGCTGGTGGAATCGAAGTCGCTGAAGCTGTTCCTGCATTCCTTCCGCAACCACGGCGCCTTCCACGAGGACTGCACCATCGAGATCGCCCAACGGCTGGTGTCGTTGCTTCAGCCACGCTGGCTTCGCATCGGTGCCTATTGGTATCCGCGCGGCGGCATCCCGATCGACGTCTTCTGGCAGACCGGCAAGCCGCCCGAGGGCCTGTGGCTGCCCGACCAGGGCGTGCCGACCTATCGCGGTCGCGGCTAAGGACCAAGTTCGGCGCTACGCCGTGAATGACTGGCGCTTGAGCCATGCGTCGACGATGCGCGCGACGACCTCGCCGGTTGGGTCGCGCGTGTCCACTTCGAGGTCGTAGGCGCAATAGTCATGCGTCTTCAGGTGAAAGCGGGCTTCGCCGATGGTGCGATCGCCGCGCTCGCGCTCGCGTCGTTCGAGGTCTTCGATAGGTGCATGCACGCCGACCCAGAAGACATCGAGATGCGCAGTTCGCGTCCTCAGATCCTCGGCCCAGCTCTTCTCCTCGACGATGTGCTCGACGATCAGATCGTTTCCGGCCTCGGCAAAGGCCGCGATCGACCGATGAAACCCGTCGAAGAACCGATTGCGCTCGCCGCGCATGCCATGATGCATGCCGCGTTTGAGGACGCGAAATCCGGCGTCTGCAAGCTGATCAGACGCGTAATAGCAGAAGGGCTCCGGGAGGGTTTCCCGGAGCGCCTTTGCCAGCGTTGACTTTCCGGCACTCGATGTGCCGTTCAAAAAGATAATTCGTCCGTGCTGCACGCGTGTTTGATCTCAGCTGAAGATGAGGGCTGCGCCGACCAGAGCCGTCACACCGCCGAGGATCCGCGCCAGCAGCCCGCCGCCGGAGAGGCGCTGAAGGGTGACGCCGAGGCCGATGCCGGCTACGTGAAGTGCTGCGGTGGCGAGGATGAAACCGACTGAGAAGGCGAGCGCCCCGGCGCTGCCAAGCTCGGCGCCATGGGCATGGCCGTGGAAGAGCGCGAAGACGCCGACGATCGCAGCGGACGCAGCCGTGTCGAGCCGCACCGCCATGGCAACGAGCAGGCCGAGTGCGACCACCGAGGCGAGGATCGCCGGCTCGACGAAGGGCAGGCCGACACCGGCTACCGCGAGCGCGAAGCCCACCGCCATCATCGAGACAAAGGCCGTCGGCACGACCCACAGCGCCCGGCCGCCGATCTGCGCCGCCCAGAGGCCGACGGCGATCATGACGAGGATATGGTCGATCCCGAACAGCGGATGCGAGAAGCCGGCGGCAAACGAGCCGTGCTCTGCCGGGTTGAGATGGGCGAAGGCGGGTGCGGCGGAGGCGATCAGCGCCGCAGCGGCGATCAGGATGCGTCTGTTCATGCGTGTCCCCATGGATCGGCGGGACCTGGGAGGTCGGCCCCACTCTTGAGTGTTTGACGCTGACGATCTTATTGGGCGTTGCGGGCCTGTCTATACGGCATTTGGCGGTAGGTGTTTTTACCATAAGCGTAGTCGACCTTGCCGCTTTGTCGCCGCTTCGGTTTGTTGCATTGTCTTCGGGGTCGAGTCGCATTATCTGACTTTGACTGAAGACTTCATGAGACGCCGGAGAAAAACGGATGATGAACGACGACGAGGACGACAAGAAGACCGAATTGCCGCTCGGCAAGGAAACGGAGGCGAACCTTTTCAAGTCGCGTTCGATTTTCATCTACGGCTCTATCAATCAGGAACTGGCGCAGAAGGTCTGCTCGCAGCTCGTGGCTCTTGCCGCCGCCAGCGACGAAGACATCCGCATCTTCGTCAATTCCCCGGGCGGCCATGTCGAGTCGGGTGACAGCATCCACGACATGATCAAGTTCGTGAAGCCGAAGGTCTGGACCATCGGTACCGGCTGGGTCGCCTCCGCCGGCGCACTGATCTTTGTCGGCGCGCCGAAGGAGCGCCGCATTTGCCTGCCGAACACCCGCTTCCTGCTTCACCAACCGTCGGGCGGCACCCGCGGCATGGCTTCGGACATCGAGATCCAGGCACGCGAAATCATCAAGATGAACGATCGCCTGAACAAGATCTTCGCTGACGCAACCGGCCAGCCGGTGGAGAAGATCGCCAAGGACACGGACCGCGACTACTGGCTTTCTGCCGAGGAAGCGAAGTCCTACGGTCTCGTTTCGCGGATCATCTCGTCTGCTGCGGACATCTGAGTTCGCACGCAAGCCAAGGTTTTGGAGGGCATCGGCAGTTCGCCGGTGCCCTTTTCTTTTGCGGTGATCCTCGTCATCGCGCGGCTTGCTCCGCTCCGGCAAGCCGTGTATAGGCTTTGGTCATGACCAAGGCTGACGCATATCGGATCGCCTCGATCCCCGCCGGACACGACACCAATCGTGCGCCGTCGCGCGCCTTCGCCTCGCTTCTTCTTCTCGGCCTTACTCGCGGTTGCCGGGTTCGCTGAGGAGCGCCCGGCGGCCGAAAAGCCACGCCGGCGGATGCTCCTCGACCCCATCAAGTGTTTTAGAATAAAGGCGCGTTCGGCGCGGCATTAGCCATCGCAATCCGATCCCCGATCGGCTATGGCAAGGCGGCCAGGACGTCCAGTGATGAAGAGAAGCTGCAATGATCCAGAAATCCCATCCCGTTAAGATTGGCATGCCGGAAGCGGCGGTGAAGTACCAGGCCTATCCGCAGATTGCGCTCACCGACCGCACCTGGCCGTCGAAGACGATCACCAAGGCGCCGATCTGGTGCTCGGTCGACCTGCGCGACGGCAACCAGTCGCTGGTCGATCCGATGGGCCACGACCGCAAGGCCCGCATGTTCCAGCTGCTGCTCGACATGGGCTTCAAGGAAATCGAGATCGGCTTCCCCTCGGCTTCGCAGACCGACTTCGATTTTGCCCGCTGGTGCATCGAGGAAGGCAATGTCGCCAAGGACGTGTCGCTGCAGGTGCTGGTTCAGTGCCGGCCGGAGCTGATCACCCGCACCTTCGAGGCCCTGGAAGGCGCGCACCAGCCGATCGTGCATTTCTACAATTCCACCAGTGAGTTGCAGCGCCGCGTGGTGTTTGCCAAGGATGTGCGTGGCATCAAGCAGATCGCGACCGACGCCGCCAAGATGATCACCGACATGGCGGCCAAGGCCGGCGGCGGCTACCGTTTCGAATATTCGCCGGAAAGCTTTACCGGTACCGAACTCGAAGTGGCGCTGGAGATCTGCAACGCGGTCACCGAGATCGTCAAGCCGACGCCGGACAACAAGCTGATCCTGAACCTGCCCTCGACCGTCGAGATGGCGACGCCCAACATCTATGCCGACCAGATCGAATGGATGTGCCGCAACCTCGACAACCGCGAGAGCCTGATCATTTCGCTGCACCCGCACAACGACCGCGGCACCGGCATTGCCGCCACCGAGTTGGGCCTGATGGCAGGTGCTGACCGCGTCGAAGGCACGCTGTTCGGCAATGGCGAGCGCACCGGCAACGTCGACGTCGTGACGCTGGCGCTGAACATGTTCACGCAGGGTGTCGATCCGCAGCTCGACTGCTCGGACATCGAGCGGATCAAGGAAGTCTACGAATACTCCAACCAGATGGTGATCCCCGAGCGCCATCCCTACGTCGGCGAACTGGTCTACACGGCCTTCTCCGGCTCGCACCAGGACGCGATCAACAAGGGCATGAAGGCGATCAAGACCGCCAACAAGCCGCTCTGGGAAGTGCCGTATCTGCCGATCGACCCGCGCGATGTCGGCCGCTCCTATGAGGCGATCATCCGCATCAATTCGCAGTCGGGCAAGGGCGGCATCGCCTACATCCTCCAGGAAGACTACGGCAT
Source organism: Ensifer sp. ZNC0028 (assembly GCF_000799055.1). Taxonomy (NCBI): domain Bacteria; kingdom Pseudomonadati; phylum Pseudomonadota; class Alphaproteobacteria; order Hyphomicrobiales; family Rhizobiaceae; genus Ensifer; species Ensifer sp. ZNC0028. The sequence goes on along the minus strand of NZ_JTLA01000095.1, from coordinate 12,683 downwards.
CAACCTGCCGCGCAACCTCCAGGTGGAGTTCCGCGAGGATATCCAGCGCATCACCGACGAAGAGGGCAAGGAGCTTCCCTCGAAGAAGATCTACGAGCGCTTCATCGAGCGTTATGTCGAGCAGCCGGGCGCGCGCATCAAGTTCGTCGACCACCACACCTATCCGGTGGGCGAGCACAAGGGCGTGCGCGTGGTGGCTGCTGAGATCACCGACAATGGCGAGGTCAAGCGCATCGAAGGCAAGGGCACCGGCCCGATCGACGGCTTCATCAACGCGCTGTCGATCTATCTCGGCATCGACCTCTCGGTCGCCGACTATTCCGAGCACTCGCTGCAGCACGGCTCGAACGCAGCCGCGATCGCCTATGTCGAGATGGAGCATCCCGGCGGCAAGCTGTTCGGCGCCGGCATCAACACCAACATCGTGGCCGCTTCCCTTGAAGCCATTGTTTCGGCGGCCAACCGTGTGCTCGAGATGCAGCGCGGCTGATACGCTCACCGTGACGAAATTCGGCCGCGTCGGGGAAACCCGGCGCGGCCTTTTCGTTTCACGGACAGGGTCGTTATAGGGGAAGGGGACTGCCGCCGATCTCAGATCGTCGCGGCGGCGGCTTCGGCGATGTCCTGCATGCCGACATGGGAAGACGGGCCGACGAGCACGAACGAGGCGCCGCCTCGCTGCCAGGAGACCATGCCGAGATCGTCACGGATGCTTTCGTCGAACTGGTCCGCCTGCGGGCCGGTGGTGCTCTTGAGGAAACAGATCGCGAAGATCTCGCCTTCGGCGCTGCGGTAGACGAGCTGTGCCACGGGCTTGCCGTTGGCGACGAGCAGCCGGGCACCCTCGAAGGTCAGGCCCTTGCCGGAAAGCTGCGGGATCTTGAAGGGAACGCCGACGCTAGAGGCAAGCCAGGTCTCGATCTTCGGCGCTTCCGTCGCCGGGACCTCGACCAGATGCTCCTTCTGCCGCGAATAGATGCGGTGATAGTCGGCGATGTCGTCGAGCCAGCCACGGGCTGCGGCGAGCTTGGTCGGCTCGCTGCCGGTGTTTGCCGTTCCGACGATGAAGCCGGCGCCGGCGCCGAGCAGCAACAGGGCTACAGATGCGGCAACCATGCGTGGCCAGACCCGCGCGTGCCGGACAGTGGTCGTCGTTGCGGCAATCCGCTCGGTCTTCGGATTGCTCCCGGGACCCTGCTTGATTTGCCGGACGAGAGCGAGCGGCACGGGATCGTGCAGGAAATCCTCGAAGGCGGTATCGCCAAAGCTGCTGCCGGCCTTCAGCCTCTCGAACAATGCCTTGGCGTCCTCGTCGCGGGCAAGAATCGCGTCGAGTTCGGTTCGTTCAGCTTCGCCGATCTCGCCGTCGATATAGGCGGAAAGGCGCACTTCGAGCGCTTGACCCCTTGTCTGTTGCAACGGTCAGGCCCTCCTTTCGGTATTCTCTGAGATCATCGCCGCGAGCCTGAGGCGCGCGGTCGACAGTCTACTCATGACGGTGCCGATCGGAATGCCCAGGATATCGGCGGTCTCGCGATAGCTGTGGCCTTCGACATTGACCAGCAGGAACACGCTCGCCAGCCCCTCGGGCATCGACAGGATCATCTTCTGCAACTGATTGGCGTAGACGGCTTTTTCGGCCGACGGCTCGATGCTGAGCTCGTCATGTCCGAGCGCATCGACGGTGCCGCTGCCGGTGCGGACCTTGCGCTTGCGGATTTCGTCGACCCAGAGGTTGCGCGTCATCGCGTAGACCCAGCTTTCCAGCCGGCCCTCTCCGTTCCAGAGGTGGCTGCGGGTGATCGCGCGCTCGCAGGCTTCCTGGACGAGGTCGTCGGCGTCATTGGCATTGCGCGTCAGCGTCATCGCGAAACGGCGCAATTTGGGCAGCAGGCTGACCAAGTCGCGTCTGAAGTCCTTCGTTTCTGCCGCTGGACGCATTTCTCTTCCAATGAAACGTGCCGGATCATGCATTTATTCGCCGTGCTGGGCACGAGCGGATGATATGAAACATTTGCTCCTTAGTCTGCAAGGGAAGTCCCGGAACGGAAAGCAAATTCTGCTGCTTCATCGCGCCTTTTCCCAAAAAGCTTTCGCTCACCCGCAGCCGTTAATCACGCGCTTCGTTACCGTTAACTGCAACGGTGGCCGGAGATCGCGTCAAAGTTCGGCCCGAATCTGACCGGACCTCATGCACAACTGCAGGTCGATGTCGGGGACACGCCAATGAACGCAAAGCATCGCAATGGCATGAGTATTGTCAGGTTTGTCGGGAGACATTGTGGCCGACGCCGCATTCGGGGAGGTGCGGTCGTCATTCGCACGGCTGCGCTGGTGCCGCTGTTTGCGGGGCTTGCCGCCTGCCAGAGCGCCCAGGTCATGGAAACGGGGTCGCTATCCTCCTACAAGGATTTCGTTGCCAGCGACGGGATGGTGACCAAGACGAAGTATCGGGTGGATTCCGCCGCCACCAAGAACGTCAAGACCGTGCATGTGATCCCGACGACCTTTGCCGCCACTGCGGATCTCGACAAGCTCGGGGATCCGCAAAAGAAGCTGGTGGCAACCGCGATCGACCGCTCGCTCTGCGAAGCCCTGAGCGCGCAATTCGACGTCGTGCCAATCTCCAAGCCCGCCGACATGGCGGTACGCTCCGTGATCAGCAAGGTCAAATCGACCAATGCCGTCGTCGCCGGCGTGTCGACCGTCACCTCGGCCGTTTCTCCGATCCCGGTTCCGCGCATTCCGATCGGCCTTGGAAGCCTCGCGGTCGAGGCGGAGGCCTTCGACCCGCAGGGCAAGCAGATCGCCGGCCTTGCATGGGCGCGTGGCGCCAACATCCTCACCAACGGCTCCCGCGCCTCGACGGCGGCAGACGCCTTCGAGCTTGCAGGCGATTTCTCGAGCGACTTCAGCGCGCTGCTCGAAAAATCGGGCGACCCGATGAAGTCCGATTTCGAGCTGCCGTCGATGAAGAACGTCAAGAACAGCGTCGCCTATGCGGTCACCGGTAAACCGACCGATCCGGATTGCGCCGTGTTCGGCAAGGGATCCGGCCTTGGCGGTATCGCCGGCGGCGCGCTCGGCCTGCCGCCGGAATGGTCGGAAAAGAAGAACGAGGCAAAGTCGATTGCCGACGGCACGACGGGAAGCGGTGCCCCGGCAGGCACGACGCCGGGAAGTGCGGCGCAGGGAAGTACAGCCAAGGGAACCGAGCCCAAGAAGGGCGGGGCGACGGCAAGCGGGTCGAAGAAAACCTGACGTCCCGGCTCATGTCCGTGGCACGTCGGATCGGGGCGGCGCCTGGCGCCGCCCGTCCAGTTTGTCGCCCGGTCAGTACTGACGGACGCCACCCAGCGACTGAAGCAGGGCGCGGTATGCCCAGGTGTTTTCGCCGCCGCGGTCGCGGATCTCGACCAGTTGCACCCGCGCTTCCTCGACGCGGCCCTGTTCGATCAGCGCCTGGCCCATGTAGGAGCGGGCGAGGATGTAGTTCTCGTCGGCCTGCAGCGCGCGCTTGTAGTACTGCATGCCGAGTTCCATGCGCCCGGCCTTGCGGTTGGCATAGCCGAGATAGTTGAGCACCCGGGCGCTCTGCTGGTCCTTGACGGCCCCGAGCACACTGATCGAATTCTCATACTGGCCCGCATAGGCGAGTTCGCGGGCAGCCTGGAACAGGATGTCGTCGCCAAGCTCGCTCTTCTTGGCATCGACGCAGGCTTTCTTCTTGGCGTCCCAGACCTTGCCGTCGGTGCATTCGCTGGTGGTCTTGGTTTTCTTCGGCGGTTCGCTCGTATCCTCGCCGGCGGCCATCACCGCATGCGCCATGAAGCTGGTTGCCCCGGCGGCGAACAGGGCGAAAACGAGGTTCTTGTGGTTCATCATGCCATCTCCCATTGCTGGCGCATGACCGCGAAAGCCTCGCGCTGTTTCAAACGACTGCGTGTCCTGCATTCGCGCAGAGGCGGGCGCGCTGCCATGCGGCGGCGGACCGGGGTATGACGCAGCAGGGCCGGAGTTTATTCGCCGGGCGATGAATTTTCTGCGGAGGGAGCCGGCGTTTGGCTAGAAGCGCGTGGTTTCGGCGAGCGACACTGTGGTCGCATCGTCGTTCAGCGCGTAGCGCTCGCGCGTCAGGTGCCAGTTTCCCGCTTCACCGGCGACCGTGAACAGGTTGTAGGCAGCCGGTGGCTTGTGCCCGCCCGGTCCTTGCGAGGCGGACGCGATGCCGACGACCGGGACGGGGGCATGCTGGCCCTTCAGCCAATAAACGGTGTTGAGGTGGGTGTGGCCGTGGATCACAAGCTCCGCGCCGCCCGACGAGATCGTCGCGGCAAAGCGGCGAATGCCGATCATGCGCTTGTGCATCGAGGTCGCGCCGCGGATCGGCGGATGGTGGATCATGACGATGCGGAAGAGCCCGGCCTCGCCGGCTTGCCTTAGCAGGTTGACGGTGGCGCGCGCCTGGCGCTGGCCGAAATAGCCGCTGGCAGCAAAGGGCGGGGTTGCAACCGCGGTCGAGCAGCCGATCAGCGCCACCGGACCGCGCACGCGCATGTAGGGAAAGCAATGGTGCCGGTCATGCCAATGCGCCGGCGCATCGTCGCCGCGCATGTAGGGATACCAGGCGCGGGTGGTCTTCTCGTAGGCGCCCGGCACATAAGCGTCGTGGTTGCCCGGAACGACGGAGATGTTTTCCGGCTTGCCCGCATCCTCCAGCCACTCGGTGACCGCCTTGATCTCGAGGGAGGAGGCGAGATTGACGAGATCGCCCGTCATCGCCAGATGGTCCGGATCCTTCTTCTCGATGTCGGCCAAAAGGGTGTCGAGCGTACCGGTAAAGAGATGGCGGCTGCGGTTGCGGTGCCAGTTGACGAAACCGGTGATGCGCTTGGAGGCGAGTTCCCTGAGGGATAGCTCGGGCAGCGGCCCGAGATGAACATCGGAGATATGGGCAAGTTTGAACATCGCCCCCGTCTAGCGCATATTCCGGCCGAGGGGAATCAGGTCGCCCGATGAATCGCGCGTGGCCGGGACGAGGAAGGAAAAAACGCCTGGAACAGGATCGGCCACCGGAGATGCGGCGCTGGTATCTTCGGCTCCTGATGTGGCTTGCACATGGCTACTACGCTGTGGCGCGCGGCATGACGATGGGTGTGCGGGCGGCCTGTTTCGATGGCGAGGGCCGCGTTTTCCTCGTCCGCCACTCCTACCTGCCGGGCTGGCACCTGCCGGGCGGGGGCCTCGACCGCGACGAAGCCTCGATCGACGGATTGTTGCGGGAGTTGCGCGAGGAGGGGAACCTTGAGGTTTCGGCGCCGCCGGTGCTCGTCCAGGTCTATTACAACAGGCGTACCAGCCGCCGCGACCATGTCGTCTTCTACCGCTGCGATGGCGTCAGCCAGACCGCGCCGAAAACGCCCGATCTCGAAATTGCCGAAAGCGGCTTCTTCGCCCTGGACGCGCTGCCGGACGACACCACGCCGGCAACACGCCGCCGGCTTGCGGAACTTGCCGGCGACGCCGCAATCGACCGCTATTGGTAGCGATCGATTGTCCGTTTCAGTGCGGGCTTACAGCGCCTCACGGCCGTGCGGGGCGGTGAGGTCGAGTACCGGGCCCACCGGCACGACGCCCGTCGGGTTGATGGTCGTGTGGCTGCGGTAGTAGTGCTCCTTGATGTGGCGCATGTCGACGGTCTCGGCCACGCCCGGCACCTGATAGAGTTCCCGCAGATACCCTTGCAGGTTCGGATAGTCGGCGATGCGGCGGACGTTGCACTTGAAGTGGCCGACATAGACGGGGTCGAAGCGCACCAGCGTCGTGAACAGCCGCCAGTCGGCCTCGGTGAGACGGCTGCCGGTGAGGTAACGGTGCGAGCCGAGGCGCTCTTCAATCTTGTCCAGGCGGGCAAAGAGTGCGCTCACACTTTCCTCGTAGGCGGCTTGCGTGGTGGCAAAGCCGGCCTTGTAGACGCCGTTGTTGACGTCGTTGTAGACGGCGGTGTTCATCGCATCGATCTCGCCGCGCAGCTCTTCCGGGTAGAAATCGAGCGTCGAGCCGGTCAGGCCATCGAAGGCGGAATTGAACATCCGGATGATCTCGGAGGATTCATTCGAGACGATCGTGTTCTGCTTCTTGTCCCAGAGGACGGGCACGGTCACGCGGCCGGAATAGTTGGCGTCGGCGCGGGTGTAGAGCTGCCACAGCGCCTTCGAACCGAAGAGATGGTCGCCGCTGCCGATGCCGCCGTCCTTGAACTCCCAGCCTTGAGCGAGCATCAGCGGATCGACCACCGAAACCGAGATCAGGTCCTCGAGCTTCTTCAGCTTGCGGAAGATCAGCGTGCGGTGCGCCCAGGGACAGGCGAGCGAAACATAGAGATGGTAGCGATCGGCCTCGGCCTTGAAGCCGGCGTCGCCGCTCGGGCCGGCCGATCCGTCCGCCGTCACCCAGTTGCGGAACTGCGAAGCGCTGCGCTTGAAGTGACCGTTCGTTGCCACCGTGTCGTACCAGACGTCCTGCCAGACGCCATCCACCAACCTGCCCATCGGACAAACTCCTTCGTGATCGTTGCCTCAATAGATAACGTTTCCAGCGCCATTCGATAGGTAGCGAAATCGGAACAGTGCGTTTTAGGCTTTGACAGAGGGCAAATTTCTGCTATCGGCGATTTCACAACTTTTTTCGTGTCTGGAAGAATCCACACAGATGATGTTCTCGGGAAACCTGCGACGACGCTGATGCTGCCAACGCCCTCATCGGGCGAAGCCATCCCTATGTCTGTTCGCATGCCTGGGTTCTCGATCTCATGAAAAAGCACGATCTCGTCTATCTGACCGAAGACGCGTCCCACGACGCAGCCATCGAAATCATCAATGAAGAAGCTTTCGGCCCGGGCCGGTTCGCACGCGCTGCTGCGCGCATTCGCGAGCAGGGGGCGCATGACCGGTCGCTTTCCTTCATCTGCGCCGACAACGGCGAGACGATCGCATCGGTCCGGATGACGCCCGTCATGGCAGGCTCGATCAAGGGCCATCTGCTCGGGCCGCTCGCCGTCCGGCCGTCGCACAAGAACCAGGGCATCGGCCGGGAACTGGTGCGCATCGCGGTCGAGGCGGCACGGCGGAAGGGCTCGCACGCGGTGATCCTCGTCGGCGATCCGCCCTATTATCAGCCGCTCGGTTTCGAGAAGGTGCGCTACGCGGCACTCGAGTTCCCGGGGCCGGTCGATCCGGCGCGGGTGCTTGTCGTGCCGATGGCCGAGGGCGTGCATGCCGGACTTTCCGGCGTCATTGCCTGGCGGGATGACAAGCTGGTTCAGGTGCAGCCGATCGCGTTGCCGCTGGCCGGCTGACGCTGACCTTATCGCGTCACGAGCGACTTCTTCAGAAACACCCGGGTTCGGCCAACAGGGAAATCCGGCAGTTCACCGAAGGCCTCATAGCCCTGACGTTCGTAGGCGCGCAGGGCCTGCGGGTTGAAGGTGTCGATCCAGGCGCTGTGGCAGCCGCGACTGCGCGCTTCGTCCTCGGCCGCCTGCAGCAACTTGCCGGCAAGCCCCTGGCCGCGAAGATCTTCCGGCAGCCACAGCCACTGCACGAACAGCCAACCCCAGCCGGTGTAACCGTTCAAGCCACCGCGTCGTCCCTTTGCTTCGGGACCACCGACAAGCACGGCGAGGGGGCGGCGCTCCGACGGGCCGATGTCGGCGGCGTTGAAGGCGGTCAGGCCGTTGCCGATGGCTTCGATCGCTTCGGGCGGTGCGGCGTCGGTGACGACGAACATCAGTCCTTACCTTTCGACACGGCGCATGCTGAAAACATCCAGACGGTCCTCGCCGACATCCGTCTCGTCGAGTTGCCAGCCGAGGCGCTCGTAGAAGGCGCGCTTGCCCGAGAGGGCGCAGAGATGCACGGCTTCGGCGCCCGTATCGAGCGCCGCCTGCGCTGCCTTCAGCACGATGTCGCCGCCGACGCCTGCGCCGCGGAACTGTGGATCGACCCAGACGGCAGCGACCCAGGGGGTGAGATCCGGCCGCTCCTCAAGATCGGAAGCGATGACCGAGGCGGTGCCGACGAAATCGTCGCCGGCATGGGCCACCAGACACAGCTGCTCGGTATCGGCGGCAAGGCTCTCCTGAAGCAGGCCGGTGATGTGCTCCAGCGGAAAGCCATGGGGCTCCCACCAGGCGCGCCAGATGCGGTCTGCCACGGCATCGAAGAAATGCGGCGCTTCGCGGAGGTCGCTGACGATCATGGTGCGCTCGCTCATCGTCCCTCGCGATACCAGGTGGCGGAAATCAGCAGCAGCAGCGCCGCAAGACCAAGGAAGCCGGTAAACAGCGGCACGGAATTGACGCCCTTCAGCACGGTTTCGTCGGTCATGCGGATCGAGAGCCGCTGGTCGTCTGCTGCACGCACCGAGCCCCTGACCGGCAGAACCGTGGGCAGGTCGAGCGGTCCATCGGCACTGGCAAGGCGCCGCACGAGGCCCTTGGTCTTGTCCGCCCAGGGACGCAGCTTGTCCTCGGTCGAGATCGCCGCCTTGAATTCCGGGGCGTTGGGGTCGCCGACATGGGCAAGGGCCGTGAGTTCGCCGTTCGACATCTCGAACAGCCCGGTTTCGGTGGTGGCGACTTCGGCCGAGTAGAGGCCCGGCTGGCGTTCGGTCAGCTTGACGTCCTGCTTCTCGCCGGAAGGCGAGGTCAGCGTCACCGGACCCGGATCGCCATCGATCGTCTGGCGGGTGATTTCCAGCGTGCGGCCGCGTGCGCGCGCGGTCAGCGCCTCTTCTTCGAGCGAAGGCTCCTGCATCAGCCAATGGGCGGTGCGGCGATAGAGCGACACGTGCGGGCCGCCGCCTTCGAAGCCGCGCGCCCAGAGCCAGCCTTGGTCGGAGAGCAGCATAGCGACGCGGCCCTTGCCGACGCGGTTGAGCACCAGCAGCGGTTTGCCGTCGGCAGCTTCCATGACCGTATGGCCCTGCGGCCGGTTGACGTCGACCGTGCGGAACCAGCGGCCCCAGTGCGGCGGCTCGCTGTCGGAGCCTTCGAGACCGCGGGTCACCGGATGCTTCTTTCCTTCCTCCGACAGGCGGGGGAAGAAGGCCTTTTCGTTCATCACGCCCGTGGGTGCTGCCGGCAGCACGGCCTCAAGCGGTGTTGCCGCAATCGAATCGTCGCCGGCATGTTCGGGGCCGGCCGCAATCAGCAGCGCGCCACCGTTCTCCACATATTGCGCGATGTTGTCGTAGTAGAGGATCGGCAGCAAGCCGCGGTGCTGGTAGCGGTCGAGGATGATCAGGTCGAACTCGTTGATCTTGTCGACGAAGAGTTCGCGCGTTGGGAAGGCGATCAGCGACAACTCGTTGATCGGCGTGCCGTCCTGCTTTTCCTGCGGCCGCAGAATGGTGAAATGCACGAGATCGACGGCCGCGTCGGATTTCAAGAGGTTGCGCCAGGCGCGCTCGCCGGCATGCGGTTCGCCGGAGACCAAGAGCACACGCAGGTTCTCGCGGATGCCGTCGAGCACGTGGACCGCGCGGTTGTTGGCCGTCGTCACTTCGCCCGGAACAGCATCGACGGCAAATTCGAGCACGTTGTTGCCGCCGCGCGGAACGTTGAAGGCGAAGGGAACGTCGGTGCCGGGCTCGGCGCGCTCGCGGGCGATCTCGTTGCCGTTGAGGCGGATCGTGACTTCGGCGCTGCCGCCGGGGGCAGCGCCATCGTCGACCACCCGGAACGAGAGCTTCTGCTCCTCGCCCACGATGCCGAAGCGCGGCGGATTGATCAGTTCCACACGCCGGTCGAATTCATCGGGCTTGCCGGTGATCAGCCCGTGCACGGGCGCGTCGAAGCCGAGCGTGCGACCGACGTCGGGAATGTCATGGATCTGGCCGTCGGTGACGAAAATCGCGCCGCCGATGCGCGCCGGCGGAACGTCAGACAGCGAGGAGGCGAGCGCGGAGAAGAGACTGGTCGATGGCGAGACATCTGCCGGGTCGGTGTTTGCCTCGATGATGCGCGGTTCAATCAGCGGTATGGCCGCCAGCCGCTCCTTCAGGCCTTCGACGGCGCGATCGGTCTGCGCGGTGCGGTCGCCGTTCTGCTGGCTCTGGCTGCGGTCGACGACGACGGCGACGATGGTCGAGAGCGGATCGCGCAGTTCCACGAAAATCGAGGGATTGGCGATCGCAAGCCCCAGTGCCGCGAGTGCCGCCAGGCGCAGCCAGGCGCCGCGCACCTTCTGCCAGAGGCCATAGGCGATGAGCAGCGCCGCGACTGCTAGCAGCGGGACGAAGTAGATCCACGGGATCAGCGGGGCAAAGCCATAGGTCATCGATCGGCCCTCACTGTCCAAGCCTTTGCAGAAGGTCCGGCACGTGAACCTGATCGGCCTTGTAGTTGCCCGTCAGCATGTACATCATGATGTTGACGCCGGCGCGGTAGGCATATTCACGCTGCATTTCGTCCGGCGGCACCGTCGGCAGGAGCGGCGCGCCGTTGACATCAACCGCCCAGGCACCGGCAAAATCGTTGCCGGTGATCATGATCGGCGTGACGCCGTCGCCGCCGCGCACGGGGCGATTGCTGCGGTCTTCGTCGCCATTGGGGGCGGCCTCGACCCAGAGCTGGCTTTCCGCATAGCGCCCGGGGAAGTTCGAAAGCAGGTAGAAGGCCTTCGTCAGCACGTGATCGGAGGGCACTGGTTCCAGCGGCGGAATGTCGAGCCCGCTCAGCATCGCCTGCAGGCGCTGCACGTTGGGGCTGTCGCCGGCATCCGACGGTGTCAGCGAGGAAAACTGGTCGCGCGTGTCGAAGAGCACGGTGCCGCCGTTGCGCATATAGGCGTCGATCCGGCTCATCACCCGGCTGCTCGGCATCGGGGCGGTGGCCGAAACCGGCCAGTAGATGATCGGATAGAAGGCCAGCTCGTCCTGCTCGAGATCGACGCCGACGGGTGCGCCCGGTTCCAGCGCCGTGCGGTAGGTCAGATAGTTGCTGAGGCCGATGAGGCCCTGTTCGGAGAGGCGGTCGACCTCCTGCTCGCCGGTGATGACATAGGCGAGATGGGTCGTGTCCAGCCGCTGCAGCGTCTGCTCGTCGCTCGGCTGGCTGTCCTGCGCATGGGCGATCGCCGGGGCGAGCGCGACTGCAAGGCCGAGCGTTGCAAGGCCGAGCGTTGCGACCAGTGCCGCGGCCGCGGCGCCACGGCCTGCGCGCCGGCGCATCCCGGCGAGACCGCCGGCCATGTAGAGCACGATCAGCGTGTCGAGGACGAAAAGCGCCAGCGCCAGGCCGAAGAGATAGGGCCGGATCGAGAAAGGCCGGGCGCCCTCCAGTCCTTCGGCCCGTGCCCCGACGAGATTGCCGGCAATCGGGGTGAGCTTACCGCCGTCAGGCAGCAGATTGTTGGCGACGAAACCTTCTTCCGAGCCGTAGAGTCCCGGGGGCGTGTCGGCGGAAACGGTGGGCGCGACGCCGGGTGCGATTTCGAGCGGGCGGGCGCTGCCTGTATCGCCGGTCAGTTCGCCGCGGGCGCTTACCAGGCGGTACGGCGGCAATGTCTGGGCCTTGCTTGGCTGGTCGCCGGCAACGCCGCCAGCGCGCGACAGCTGGATCGACCGGCGCAGCATGTCGACGAACGAGCCTGAGATCGGCAGGTTCGACCAGTTCGGATCGGCGCTCACATGGAAGAGCACGATGCGGCCGCGGCCGCGCTCTGCGGTCGTAACCAGCGGCGTGCCGTCGGCGAGGTTGGCCCAGGTCCGCTCCGTCAGATCGGGTGTCGGTTGCGCCAGCACCTGACGCTTCACCAGCACGTCACGCGGGCGCTCCAGTCCGGCAAAGGGGCTTGTGGGCGGGTAGTCGGCAAGCGGCTGTGGCTCCGACCAGGAAAGCGCGCCATCGAGCGTGCGCTCGCCTTGGCGAAGCACGACCGGAACGAGCGGGTCGTCGGCGGGAGCGCCGGCGAGCCTCGGGCCGGCGAAGCGCACCAGCATGCCGCCATTTTCCAGCCAGCGCGTGACCAGCGGGTAGCTTTCATCCGGCAGGCGGCCGACGTCGGCCATGACGAGGATCGACGGATTTTGCGCCAGGAGCTCGGCGATGGCCTTGCCGACCGCCTCCTCGCGGGGCTCGATCAGGTCGGCATGCGGCTCGAGCGCGCGCTTGATGTAATAGAGCGGCGAAAGCAGCGGCTGCGACTGATGGACCTCGCCGCTGAGAAGAGCGACCCGGCGGCGGCGGTTGCCGTCATCCAAGAGGTGGATGGCGCCGGCCGTCGCCTGGCCTTCGATCGTCAGGCGCGTGAAGTCGTTGCGCAGCTCGAAGGGCGCTTTCAACAAGGTGTCCGCCGTGGTGGCGCCGGTCGCGAAACGAAGCTCGCCTTCGGCGATCGCGGTGCCCCTGATGTCACGGGCGAGCACGTAATAGGCGCGTGGTTCGCCGAGCGGCAGGCGCGAGGCGGTAACCCGCATTCCGTCGTTTTCGTTGGTTGCGGCGGTCAGCGCGATGGCGCTTTCCGCATTGCCTTCGACCCGGCGGACATTGGCAGCGCCGAGCTCTGCGATCTGCTCCATCGTTCCGCCATTCGACGCTTCGATGCCGTCGCTGAGGAAGGCGAGGGTTCCGGGCGGAGTACCGGCAAATGCGGTCTTCATGGCGGCAAGCGCCCACGGCA
>NZ_JTLA01000094.1:0-61646 GCF_000799055.1 Ensifer sp. ZNC0028 | reverse complement strand
GCAGCGAAGGCGGTGATCGCCGCTTTGACAAGCCGCGGGCGCCACGCGCTGACGGTGATCGTCCGCAGCGTCGCGAAGGCGGCGACCGTCCGTTCGGCGACAAGCCCCGCGGCAAGTCGTTCGGCGGCAAGCCCTCGGGTGGAAAATCCTTCGGTGAACGCTCCGGTGGCCCGCGTGGCGGCAAACCCGGCGGTGGACGTCCCGGCGGCGCTGGTCGTCCCGGTGGCAGCGGACGCCCGGCCGGCGGCGGCAAGCCGCGCGGCAGAGGAAACTAAGCGGCCGTGCGGATCGTCGGTGGAGAGTTTCGGGGTCGCAGCCTGGCGACCCCCAAGTCCAACGATATCCGGCCGACCACGGACCGGACGCGCGAAAGCCTGTTCAACATTCTGAGCCACTCCTATCCGGACGCGCTCGACGGCACCCGTGTGCTCGACCTTTTCGCAGGCACCGGCGCCGTCGGCTTCGAGGCTCTGTCGCGTGGGTGCCGGCAGGCACTCTTCGTCGAGCAGGGCGTCGAGGGCAGGGGACTGATCCAGACGAGTATCGAGACGCTCGGCCTGCAGGGGCGGGCCAAGGTCTTCCGGCGCGACGCCACCAGCCTTGGCGGCGTCGGTACGATGGAGCCGTTTCACCTGGTATTCGCCGACCCGCCCTATGCCAAGGGGCTGGGCGAGAAGGCGCTGGAATCGGCAGCCATCGGCAACTGGCTCGTGCCGGATGCGCTGGTGATCCTCGAGGAGCGCGCGGACGTCCAGCCGGCACCGACGGCGGTGTTCGAGCGCCTCGACGTCAGAGTCTTCGGCGACACCCGAATGCATTTCTATCGCTTCCGCGGCGCCTGACGCCATATTTCTGGTGTGCTTGCGCAGGTAGGCTGCGTGAGGATAGTCGTTTTCCGTAACCGCCGTGCGGAGGCATGCCGATGAAGCAGGATCTTTCGATGACGGGTCGACCGGAGCGAACGCAGAGCCAGCCGACGGTGGCCCTGGCACTCGGTGGCGGCGGCGCGCGCGGGCTCGCGCATATCCATGTCATCGAGACTTTGGACGAACTCGGCATCCGCCCGGTGGCGATTGCCGGCTCCTCGATCGGCGCGATCATGGGCGCCGGCATGGCGGCAGGCCTGACCGGCCAGGAGATCCGCGAACACACGCTTTCGACCGTCGGCCATCGCCGCCAGGTCCTGAACCGCCTGTGGCAATTGCGGCCAGCGAGCCTTTCTGAAGCCATGGCAAGCGGTTTCCGCTTCGGCCAGTTCAACGGGGAGCGCGTGCTCAAGGCCTTCCTGCCGGCGGCCATCCCGCCAAAATTTTCAGATCTCGACATCCCGTTGAAGGTGATCGTCACCGACTATTACGCCCAGACCGAGCACGTCTGCGAAAAAGGTGACCTGTGGAAGGCGCTGGCTGCCTCCGCCGCGCTGCCGGCGATTTTCACGCCGGTGGTGATCGACGGCCGGGTGATGATCGACGGCGGTCTCTACAATCCCATTCCCTTCGACCATCTGCGCGGCCTGGCCGACATCGTCATCGGTGTCGATGTCGTCGGCGGCCCGGATGGCGACGGCAAGACGATCCCGAGCCGCATCGACAGCCTGTTCGGGGCGAGCCAGCTGATGATGCAGTCGATCATCGCCATGAAGCTGAAGGAGGGCGCACCGGACATCCTGCTGCGTCCGGATGTCGGGCGTTACCGGGTGATGGATTTCCTGCGGGCCCAGGAGGTGCTGAAAGGAACAGCTGCCATCAAGGACGAATTGAAGCGTGCGCTTGACGAGCGCATGACCGCCCTGCAGCGCACCTGACCGCTAGCGGCAGCCCGACCAGGGAGGTGCGCCACGAGGCCGGGTGGCCTCAGGCGCTTTCCCTTTCTTCGGCGGGCAGGCCCGGCAGGATCTTCTCACCCGTCTCGGCGGAGTGATCGACCTCGCGCTTCGGCTTGACCAGCGGCTCGGGTCTGACCGGCCGCGAATGCAGCATGTCGCGGCCGGCAGTGATGCCTTCGGCCTCCTGCAGCACCAGCCGCGCCTCGTCGCGCTTGCGGATATCGTCCATGATCGCGATTGCCTCGTCGTCGCCGACGCCCAGTGCTTCCAGCGTCTTGCGGCCGAAGAGCAGGCCGGATTCGAAGGTCTCGCGCAGTTCGTAGTCGACGCCCTTGGCACGCAGCTCCAGCGTGTGCAGGCGGTCGTAGGAGCGGGCGTAGATGCGCGCATTCGGGTATTCGGACTGGACGAGGTCGATGATGTGGTCGGTCGTCTCTTTCTTCTGGGTGCACACGGCGACGATCTTCGCCCGTTCGATGCCGGCGGCGCGCAGCACGTCGAGGCGGTTGCCGTCGCCGAAATAGATGCGGAAGCCGAAGGTCGCCGCCTGGCGCACGCGCGCGGCGGAATGGTCGATGATGGTGACGTCGCGGCCGCCCGCGAGCAGGATCTGCGCTGCGATCTGGCCGAAGCGGGAAAAGCCGATCATCAGCACGTCGGCATTGGCGCCGTCGAAATCTTCTTCGATCTCCTCGTCCATCTCGTCCTGTTCGCGCATCAGTTTCGGTGCGAGCATGGAGGCGAGCGGCGTCAATGCCATCGACAGCGTGACGACGGCGACCAGCAGCGAGGCGTCGCCGTCCGAAAAGACGCCGGCGGTTGCCGCTGCCGTGAACAGCACGAAGCCGAATTCGCCGCCCTGTGGCAGAAGCAGGCTGATGCGCACCGCGTCGTTGTGGTGCGATCCGGTCAACCGGCAGAGCCAGTAGAGTACGAGGCTTTTCAGCGCCATCAGCAACGGCACGGCAATGATGATCAACTGGTAGCGCTCGACGATGACGCCAAGCTCCAGCGACAGGCCGACGGCCATGAAAAACAGCGCCTGCAAAATACCGCGGAACGGCTCGATATCCGCTTCCAGCTCGTGGCGGTAGGAAGATTCAGCCAGGAGCACGCCAGCCAGAAACGCCCCCATCGCCATGGACAAACCGGCAAGCTGCATCATGGTCGCCGCCCCCATGACGATGAGCAGTGCAGCCGCGATCATGACGTCGCGCGCGCCGGTGCGGGCGATGATCTGGAACAGCGGGTTGACGAGATAACGGCCGGCGGCAAAGAGCACGACGATCGCGGTGGTGGCGATCGCGAAGTCTTCAAGCGGCGGCGTGGTGTCCTCGGGCGCCTGCAAGGCCATCAGCGGGATGAGCGCCAGCAGCGGCACGATGGCCAGATCCTGAAGCAGCAGGATCGAAAAAGCCCTCTGCCCGTAGCGCGTGTTGCGGTCGTTGTTCTCGTCGAGGATCTGCATTGCAAAGGCCGTCGACGACAGCGACAGGCCGAAGCCGGCGATGATGCTGCCACCATGCTCGAGGAGCCCGAGCGCATAGATGGCGTAGGAAAGCAGGATGCCTGTCAGCAGCACCTGCGCCGTGCCGAGGCCGAAGATATCCCGCCGCATTTGCCAGAGGCGCGAAGGCTTCAGTTCGAGCCCGATGATGAAGAGCAGGAAGACGACGCCGAGTTCCGAAACGTGCAGGATCTGCTCGCCTTCGGTAATGCTCTGGGCGACGGGTCCGATCAGAATGCCGGCCGAGAGATAGCCGAGGATCGTGCCGAGCCCGAGCCGCTTGAAGATGGGAGCGGCGATCACTGCGCCACCGAGCAGCATCAGGGCCTGGGAATAGATGATCGGTGTCGTTGCCATGCCTCAGGCTTTCACTGTTGATGAACCCGGCTCCCAAGCGGAGCTTTCGAGAGCGCTTCATTTTGCGGTGTTTGAGCGGGAATCGGGCCGATGCCCTTGATGCCTGCTTCGCCGCACAATAAATGGGGCAGGAATGAAAGGCCACACCATGTCAGACACGATCGATTCTGCCGACCTCGAAAAACGCGCATCCGAACTCGTGGACCTCGCCCGCAAGGCCGGCGCCGATGCGGCGGACGCGGTGGTGGTGCGCGGACGCTCCCGCTCCGTCTCCGTCCGCCTCGGCAAGGTCGAAGCGACGGAAGCCTCCGAAAGCGACGACTTCTCGCTCCGCGTCTTTGTCGGACGGCGTGTCGCCAGCGTTTCGGCCAATCCGGGCTTTGACCTGAAGCTGCTCGCCGAGCGCGCGGTGGCCATGGCCAAGGCTTCGCCGGAAGATCCCTTTGCCTCGCTGGCGGACGCCGACCGGCTGGCGAAGTCCTATCCGGACCTCGACCTCTTCGACGCCACGGCGGTTTCCACCGAAACTCTGACCGAAGCGGCGCTTGCGGCCGAAGAGGCCGCACTTGCGGTCTCCGGCGTTACCAATTCCAGCGGTGGCGGCGCCTCGGCCGGCATGGGCGGGCTCGTACTCGTCACCTCGCATGGCTTTTCCGGCTCCTACATGGCCACCCGCTTCGGCCGCTCCGTCAGCGCGATTGCCGGCGAGGGCACCAAGATGGAGCGCGACTACGACTATGACAGCCGCCTGTTCTTCGCCGACCTGCGCGACGCCGACGAGATCGGCCGCCTTGCCGGTGAGCGTGCGGTCGCCCGCATCAACCCGCGCCAGGTGCCGACCGCCAAGAATGTCACCGTCGTCTTCGATCCGCGCATGGCCCGTGGCTTCGTCGGCCATTTGGCCGGCGCCATCAATGGCGCGGCTGTTGCCCGCAAGACGAGTTTCCTGCGCGACATGATGGGCAAGCAGATCCTGAAATCGGGTCTTTCGGTGACGGACGACCCGTTGATCGTACGCGGCTCCTCGTCGCGGCCGTTCGACGGCGAAGGGGTCAGCGGCGAAAAGCTGGCGATGGTCGAGGATGGCGTGCTGAACCACTGGTTCCTGTCCACCTCGGCAGCGCTCGAGCTGGGGCTTCAAACCAACGGCCGCGGCGTGCGCGGCGGTCCGACCGTCAATCCGTCCTCGACCAATCTGGCGCTCGAGCCGGGATCGATCTCACGGGACGATCTCATCCGCAGCGTCGGTACCGGCTTCTACGTCACCGAGCTGATCGGCCAGGGCGTCAACATGGTGACCGGCGAATACAGCCGCGGCGCCTCCGGCTTCTGGATCGAGAACGGCGAGCTGACCTTTGCCGTCTCGGAAGTCACGATTGCGTCCAATCTCAAGGACATGTTCATGGCGCTGACGCCGGCAGACGACATCGACCGCAAGTTCGGCGTCGCGGCACCAACGCTCGCCATCGAGGGCATGACGCTCGCCGGCCTCTGACAAGGCCGCAGGAAAAGCAGGCGCGGGGAGCCCGCGCCGATCCCGCCTTCCGGACAAGGGAGAGGCGGGCTGACGGGGTTTTGAATGTCTGACACTGCACCATCGGGCGCGGACTGGAAGCCGGATCTCGACGTGATCCGCGCCGCTGCGGTCGTCGCCGGCGAAACCGCGCTCGGCTACTTCCGCAAGGCGCCCGACGTCCGCTGGAAGAACGAGGGCCGCTCGCCGGTCAGCGAGGCGGATCTCGCCGCAAACGATGTGTTGAAGACGCGCCTGCTTGCGGCCCGGCCCGATTACGGCTGGCTCTCGGAAGAGACGGACGACGATCTGAGCCGGCTGTCGCGCGAAACCGTCTTCGTCGTCGATCCGATCGATGGCACGCGCGCCTTCATCGCCGGCAAGGAGCTCTGGTGTGTCAGCGTCGCCGTCGTGCATCGTGGCCAGCCCGTTGCCGGCGTGCTCTATGCTCCGGCGCTCGATGAACTCTTCGAGGCGGTCGCAGGCGGCCGCGCGCTGAAGAACGGTGCGCAAATCTCGGTGCGCGAAGCAAAGCCCGGGGAAACGCTGCATCTGGCGGCCGCCGAAGACACGATCGACAAGCTTCCGGCGCCCTATCGCAGCGCCGTTACCCGTATCCCGCATGTGCCGTCTCTTGCCTATCGGCTGGCCATGGTTGCCGACGGGCGGATCGACGGTACGCTGGTGAAGAAGAACGCCCACGACTGGGACCTGGCTGCGGCCGACCTCATTCTAGCGAGCGCCAACGGCGCGCTGGTCGATCTCGACGGGCGGGCGCTTTTCTACAATCGATCCACTGTCGTTCACGGGGTTCTCTGCGCGGCGGCAAAGCCGCTCTTGCCGGACCTGATCGCCGCATCGCGGTCCATGGAGCCCCATTGACCTTTGAGGCTGAATGCCTCAAATCAACGCCCATACCCAACAAGAATAAATGGAAGTCCAATGGCTCACGACACCGAGAAAAAACAACGTCTGCACCTCGTCTTCGGCGGCGAACTCACCACGCTGACTGACGTGCATTTCCGCGACCTGGACAAGCTCGATATCGTCGGCATCTACCCGGACTACGACAGCGCCCTGACTGCCTGGAAATCCAAGGCGCAGATGACCGTCGACAACGCGCACATGCGTTACTTCATCGTCCACATGCACCGTCTGCTCGACCCGGAAAACGGCTGATGCCGATGAGGTCGGGATGCGCGGTGTTTACCCGCATGCCAGTCGCCCTTAAGTCTCTCCGGGCCGGAACGGCCGGGGAAGGTGACCTGTCATGAGCAGCTTTCGCGCGCGCCTGGCGCTCTCCAGCTACCGCTGGATCGGCTCGGCCATCTATCCCCTCGTCTGGTCCTACCTTGCCGTTCGCGCCGCGAAGGGCAAGGAGGATCCGGCGCGTCGCCGCGAGCGCTACGGCCATGCCAGCGAGCCGCGGCCGCAGGGTCCTCTGGTGTGGTTCCACGCGGCAAGCGTCGGCGAGACCAACGCCGTCATCCCGATGATCAAGGAAATCAGGCGGCGCGGCATCCACGTCGTCTTGACGACCGGGACGATGACCTCGGCGCGGGTCGTGGCCGAACGCCTGGGGTCGACGGTCATCCACCAGTATGTCCCGCTCGATTTCAAGCCGGCCGTCAGCCGGTTCCTGAACTATTGGGAGCCGGATCTGGCGATCATCGCCGAATCCGAAATCTGGCCGATGACCATCCTGGAACTCGGCCGTCGCCATATCCCGCAGGTTCTGGTGAACGGGCGCATGTCCGACCGGACCTTTGCGCGCTGGAAGCGCCGGCCGGCGCTCGCCGACGCGCTGTTTGAGAACCTTGCGCTCGTCATTGCCCAGTCCGACGTCGACGCGGAGCGCTTCCGCACGCTCGGCGCGCTGCCGGTGATGGTGTCGGGCAATCTAAAGGTCGACACCGACGCACCGCCACACGATCCGCAGGCGCTGAAGGAATACCGCCAGCAGATCGGCGCCCGCAAGACCTGGGCGGCGATCTCGACCTTCGACGGCGAAGAGGCCGCCGCCGGCGTCGTGCACCGCGCGCTCAAGGAGCGAACCGGCCTTCTGACGATCATCGTTCCGCGCCATCCCGATCGCAGCGACGCCATCGAGGCGGCGCTGACGGCCAAGGGGCTGAAGGTCGCCCGGCGCACGCGCCGCGATCCGCTCACCCCCGACGTCGATATCTTCCTTGGCGATACGATCGGCGAAATGGGTCTCTATCTTCGCCTGACCGAGGTTGCCTTCGTTGGCCGTTCGCTGTTTGCCGAAGGCGGCCAGAACCCGCTGGAGCCGGCGATGCTCGGCTGCGCGATCCTTTCGGGCGGCAACGTCCAGAACTTTCGCGAGACCTACCAGACGCTGGCCAAGAACGGCAGCGCCAAGATCGTGCGCGATGTCGAGATGCTGGCCAAGGGCGTCAACTATCTGCTCGCCAACGACGACATGCGTCGCTCGATGATCGATGCCGGCCTTGAAACCGTGCAAGAGATGCGCGGTGCCCTGTCGGCGACGATGAAGGGGCTCGAGCCCTATATCAATCCGCTCGTCGTCAAGGCGCGCCTCAACCCGCCGACCGACAACTGATCCAGCAGGAGACGAAGCCTCGTCATGACCGCAGCCAAAGCCATCGCCGGCATCCTTTTCGACAAGGATGGAACCCTGCTCGACTACGCAAAGAGCTGGGTGCCGGTGAACTACGAACTGGCGCGGATCGCGGCAAAGGGTGACGAGGCCCTGGCCCGCACGCTGCTTGCAGCCGGCGGCATGGATGCTGACACCGGCCACGTGCTGCCCGACAGCCTGCTGGCCGCCGGCAACACGGTCGAGATCGCGACCGGCTTCGTCGGCGCAGGCGCGCCCTTCACGATTGCCGAACTGACGACCCTGCTTGACGGCCTGTTTGCGCGCTCGGCGGAATATGCCGTGCCGGTGACCGATCTCGGTGCTTTCTTCGCCGGGCTGCATGCCAAGGGCTACCGCCTTGGTGTCGCCTCCAGCGACAACGAGCGCTCGATCCGCGAAACCGCAAAGCGCTTCGGCTTCGAGAACTACCTGCACTATGTGGCGGGCTATGACAGCGGCTACGGCGTCAAGCCCGAGCCGGGCATGGTGCTTGGCTTTTGTGCGGCGACCGGCCTTGAGCCGCAGCAGGTCGTCGTTGTCGGCGACAACAATCACGACATGCACATGGGCCGCAGCGCCGGCGTCGGCATGACGGTGGCGGTCCTCACGGGCACCGGCTCACGACAGTCGCTTGCGGCGGCGTCGGATCATTGCCTCGCCGACATCACCGAACTCGAAGCTGTCCTCTAGATCGGGTTGTGGCAGCGGCCTGCCGCGATTGCCTTCGGTTGCGCACCGCGATCGGTCCGGTTCAGCGCCCCTGCCGTGGTTGCATCGGTCTCCATAGCTTGCGTTTTTTCCCGTTCTGACGTTTTTTGTCGCAATCCGCCGGTTTCGACCGGCGAACAAACCGTCCCTCCCGGACAAGGAAGGACCTGAGCGGCCGGGAGGCCACGGAACGAAGATGGTATCGGAAGCGCCGCCATTCTGGTGGACCAAGGCGGATTGGCGTGCGCGCGCGTTGTGGCCGTTCTCATGGGTTTACGGACGGATCGCCGGCATGCGCATGGATCGCGCGCAGCGCGCCTCGGTGCCGGTCCCGGTCATCTGCATCGGCAACTTCACCGTCGGCGGCGCCGGCAAGACGCCGACCTCCATCGCGCTTGCCCGCGTCATCCGCGAGAAGGGGCTGAAGCCCGGGTTCTTGAGCCGCGGTTATGGCGGCTCGCTCGACGTGACGACCGTCGTCGATCTGGAACATCACCGCGCCCGCGATGTCGGCGACGAACCGTTGCTTCTGGCGAAGGAAGCCTTGACCGTCGTCTGCCGCCGTCGCGTCGATGGGGCTCGTCGGCTGGTGAAGGAAGGTGTCGACATCATCATCATGGACGACGGCTTCCAGAGCGCGCGGCTGGCCTTCGACTTCGCGCTTTTGGTGATCGATTCCCGCCGCGGCATCGGCAACGGCTATCTGGTCCCGGCCGGTCCGGTGCGCGCGCCGCTGTCGAACCAGCTCCGCCACGCCACGGCCCTGCTCAAGATCGGCGACGGCACCGAAGCCGACGCCCTGATCCGTCGCGCCGCCCGCGCCGGCAAGCAGATCTATGAAGCCGAGGTCATAAGGCACGACGACGGATCGCTTGACGGCGTCAAGGTGCTTGCCTGGGCGGGCATTGCCGATCCGGAGAAGTTCTATCGCACCGTCCGGGAGACGGGCGCCGTCATCGAGGAAACCCGCAGTTTTCCCGACCATCACCATTTTTCCGAGGACGAGATCGCCGATCTGCTCGACCGCGCTGCAGCGCTCGGATGCCAGCTCGTCACCACCGCCAAGGACCTGGTGCGCCTGGAGCCCGGCCACGGCCGCGCCGCGGAGCTTGCCGCAGCGAGCAGGGTGATCGAGATCGACGTACGCTTCGACGATCCGATGGCTCCAAAAAAGATCATCGAGACGGCGCTTGCCGCGGCGCGTGCCCGCAAGCTGCGCGAAGGCGCGGCTAAGTAACGGCGCCTTTCGGGCTTTGGTGTGCCGGCGCTCGAGCTTGGTTAGCGGCGTTGGTTGGGCAGCGCGCCTGCGCGCTTTTCCGCTTCGAGCGAGGCTTCCGCGTCGACATAGGGCTCCTGCCGGGCGACGCTCCAGTAACGCAGCTCATCGACGGGGATGATCTTGCCGGTCATCGCGCAGATCACGTGCGAGCCCGCAAGCACGATCTGAAAGTCGCCGTCGAGATAACGGATCTTCGCTTCGCGCGAAGCGCTTCCTTCAAACCGGTTCATCATGCTCGGCGCCTGTTTCCGTCTTCGTTGTGGGTTCTCTGGTCTAGCTCGCCGCCCGGAAAAATGCCAGTCGCATTTCGCCGGACGGGAAGATCAGCTCCGGCCGAACAGCCGTTCGATATCCGAGAGCTTGAGTTCGATATAGGTGGGGCGGCCGTGGTTGCACTGGCCGGAGCCGGGCGTCGCCTCCATTTGCCTCAAGAGCGCGTTCATCTCCTCGGTGCGCATGCGCCGGCCCGAGCGCACCGATCCGTGGCAGGCCATGGTCGCGGCGAGATATTCGAGCCGGTTTGTCAGCCCGCTTGCCGTATCCCATTCGGCAAGCTCGTCGGCGAGTTGGCGCACGAGACCGACGGCATCCATTTCGCCGAGCATGGCCGGCGTTTCGCGCACCGCGATCGCGCCCGGGCCGAAGCGCTCGATCGCAAGGCCCAGGCGGGAGAACTCCTCCGCATGGGTCATCAAGCGGTCGCAGTCGTCTTCGGGCAGATCGACGATCTCCGGGATCAGCAGCGCCTGGGCGGCGACCGGCCGCGAATGCAGTGCCGTACGCATGGCTTCGAACACCAGCCGCTCGTGGGCGGCATGCTGGTCGACGATGACGAGGCCGTCATTGGTCTGGGCGACGATGTAGTTTTCGTGCAACTGGGCGCGCACGGCGCCGAGCGGGAAGGACTGCGGCTGCGGCGGTTGCTGGACCTCCGGCGCCGGCACGGGCATGTCCCGCTCGAACGGGGTGGCAACACGCGCCGATGGGGCGGAAAACGCCGCAAAGCTCGCCTGCGGCTGCTCGCCGAGATGGCGCAGCATGGAGTCAAATTGTGTCGGCCGGGAAGGGGAGGTCTCGGCGCTCCAGGGCTGCGGGCGGTAATCACCGGAGCGGAACGCCTGCATCATGCCGCGGGCGCCCGTCGTCGCGGCGCGGTCGCCGTCGCGTGTCAGCGCCTGGCGGATCGCGCCGATGATCAGTCCGCGGATAAGGCCGGGGTCGCGGAAGCGCACGTCGGACTTTGCCGGATGCACGTTGACGTCGACGAGCGCCGGGTCGAGCGTGATCGACAAAACGGCGACCGGATAGCGGCCGCTCGGGATCGTCTCGGAATAGGCGGCACGGATCGCCGACAGCAGCAACTTGTCCTGCACCGGGCGGCCGTTGACGAAGACATATTGCTGCAGCGAGTTGCCGCGATTGTAGGTCGGCACGCCGGCAAAGCCGGTCAGTTCCACGTCTTCCCGCGCTGCATCGATCTCGATCGCGTTGTCGCGGAAATCCTTGCCGAGCACCTGCGCCATGCGCGCCAGCCGGTCGTCGCCGGTTGCCGGGAATTCGAGCGTCGAGCGGTCGCTGCCGGAAAGCACGAAACGAACCGCCGGAAACGCGATCGCCATGCGGCGCACCACTTCCGAAATGGCGGCCGCTTCTGCCTTCTCGGTCTTCATGAACTTCAGCCGGGCCGGGGTGGCGAAGAACAGGTCGCGTACCTCGACCACCGTGCCGGTATTGGCGGGCGATGGGCGCACCGGATCGGTCTTCCCTCCGGCAATGGCGATGATCGCTCCTTCGCTCGCGCCGGCCTTGCGTGTCGTGATCGACAGCCGGGCGACCGAACCGATCGACGGCAGAGCCTCGCCGCGGAAGCCGAGGGTGCGGATGTCGAACAGGCTGTCGTCGAGCTTCGACGTACAATGCCTGCGGACTGCCAATTCAAGGTCGCCAGGCGTCATGCCCGAGCCGTTGTCGGTGACGCGCAGCAGCGTCTTGCCACCGCCGGCGGTTGCGATCTCGATGCGGGTCGCGCCGGCGTCGAGCGCATTCTCGATCAGCTCCTTGGCGGCGCTGGCGGGACGTTCGATCACCTCGCCGGCGGCGATCTGGTTGATGAGGGTTTCTGAAAGCTGCTTGATGGCCATGCCCCATTTTCCGGGATTCGCCATGGAAACGGAAGGGGGAACGATATCTCGTCCCCGGTCACGAGCGTCTGGTTCGGTTACCCTTGAAAAATGAGCGAGGGTTTAATCGGCCCTTAACACTCTGCTGCGATTTTCCACAACAACCTGAATGATCACGGGTTTTGTCTTTTGAGCCTTGCGGCGTAGCTGGACGCCGCACTCCCGCCGCTCGAAGAGACGCCTGCCAAGGCCACCCCAGCATGTCCCGAAATGAAACCGCCGTTGCAGCGCCGCGCGTCCTTGTAAAGACGCGGCAGGCCGTTGTGGCACTTTGAATGGCCGCCTGTTCTGCCTTGATCCAAGGGTGATCCAGGGACACATGCGGTAGGCGAGTGAGGACAGTGCGATGAGCGATGGGGCGCCCAACGGCGCGGACATCAACAGGGTCATTCTTGAGTCGAGTTGCGACGCACTCGGCATCGCTGTGCTTGTCTGCAGCCGGGACGATACCATTCTCTTTGCCAGCCGCACGATGCTGCAATTTTTCCCGGTGCCGGCGGAAGCCCTGATGCCGGGCACGCGGCTCCGCGAATTCCTCGGCGCCGTCTATGACACCGGCGTCCGTCCGGGCACCGTTCCGGAAAACAGCCGCCGGCGCACCAACCGCGAGGAATGGATTGCCGAGCACATGGCGCTGCATTGGCGCGAGCGCTACGAGAGCGTCGAGCGCGCCGGCCGCACCCGCTGGGTTTCCATGCGCAAGCGCCGCCTGTCGAGCGGCATGGGCATCCTGTCGATCAGCGACGTCTCCGACCAGAAGAAGCGCGACGAACAGCTGCAGACCGACCTGGAGCGGGTGGAACTGACCGAGCAGATCCTCGACGCCCAGCCCAATCCCATCTGCGTCAAGGACCGCAATCTCAATTACATCGCGGTCAACAAGGCCTTCTGCCTGATCCATGACCTGGCGCAGGACGCCATTCTCGGCCGGTCGGCCTGGGACCTGGTCGAGAGCGACCTGGCGGAGCGCTTCGAACAGTCCGATCGCATGGTGCTTGAAACCGGCAAGCCGTTTTCGCAGGCCGAGCACATCGTGCGTGCCGATGGCAGCGATCTCTGGGTGCTGACCCGCAAGTACCGCGTCGGCATGCCTGGCCGCCATTTCGTCGTCACCTGCATGAACGACGTGACCGATATTGCCGTCTGGTATCAGGGCGGCGAGGAACCTCCGGCCGAGGTCACGCTGCAAATCCGCGACTACAGCATTTTTGCCGCGGCACAGAATTTCTACGATCCTTTCCGGGCGCTGAATGTCCAGCAGCTCGTCGAGGCGGGGTCGATGATCGAGACCTTGCCGGCGCGGGGGCTGCGGGTGCTTCTGGCGACCGACGACCGATCGCTGGAAGAGCGGCTTGTCGCCCGGCTGCGCGGCTCCGGGCTCGACGCCTGCGCCGTTCGCGATGCCGACGAATTGCGCGCCTTCTGCGCGGCCGTCGACGAGGCGGGGCTGAAACTCGACATCCTCTTGCTCGACGCGGCTTTCCCGGAGCGGCAGAAGGTCGCCGCAGGCTGGCGCGACAGCCCGATCCTCCCGGTGTCTGAGGATCAGGACGGGGCGGCGGTGCTTGCGGAAGTCTTCCGCGTCTGCTCAGAGCGGGCTGGCGCCGCGCCGCAACAGGAATGGTCGCTATCGTTCGAGGCCGAGGAGATCGCGCCGCCGCCGCCGGCGCCGCAGGTCGATGTGCTCGTTGCCGAGGACAACCAGATCAACCAGTTCGTCTTCACCCAGATCCTCGAAGGGCTCGGCGTTTCTCATCGGATCGCCGCCAACGGTCGCGAGGCCGTCGAACTCTGGCACGAACTGCAACCGGCCCTTGTGCTGATGGATGTGTCGATGCCGGTCATGAACGGCTTCGACGCCACCGTCGCGATCCGGTCGGCGGAGAAGGGACGCACACAGAAAACGCCGATCATCGGCGTTACCGCCCAGGCCCTGGATATCGACCTGCAGCAATGCAAGGCATCCGGCATGGACGACCACATCATGAAGCCGGTGAGCCCCGACATGATCGAGGCTGTGCTGAGAAAATTCATGCCGGTGAAGGCAGTACGAACGGCTGGTTGAGTAAAAGGCGTGTCAACTCGCTAGAATTGGGGAGGCCAATGGCAAATCTTGGAGCGGCGCGATATCGGATTGTTAACCGCCGATTGCGATCGTCTGCACCGAATTGCCGCTAAAGTGTAGAGCCCCATCCGTATGCCTCGCATCCACCTCGTTGCCCAAGCCCCGGTCGTGTCGGAAGGACACAGCCGGTCTGCGTCGTGGCGCGGGCTGGCGGTGCGGTCTATTGGGCATCGCCCCTGCCAGATGAATGGGGGACGGCGATGATGACAGCTGAAACGCCCTACCACCGCGTTGGCCGCGAGGCGTCTGCTGCCTGGGGCGACGTCGATCCGCTGACCGGTCTCGGCAACGCCCGTTGCCTGCGCCAGAGCGTGCTTGACCTCGCTGAGGAGCGGGCCAGCGACCCGGCGCCGTTCACCATCGGCCTTGCCAATATCGACGGTTTCAAGCCGATCAATGACCTGTTCGGACCCGAGGCAGGCGACGAGATCCTCTGCCAGGTGGCCTATCGGCTGAAGGCCTGCGCGCCTGAAGGCGCCACCATCACCCGTTTCGACAGCGACGAATTCGCATTCGTGTTGCCGCTGATCTTCGAGCGCAAGGGCGCCGAGAAGATCGGGCAGATGCTGAAGGAAGTGCTGTCTGCCCCCTTCGATCTCGGCGACCGCCATGTTCGTCTGTCCGCCTCCTTCGGCTTCGCCGTCTATCCCTTTGCGGGCGAGGTGTTCGAGGATCTCCTGAAAAGCGCCGACACTGCGCTTTATCGCTCGAAGCGCCGCGGCCGCGGGCAGATCACCGTCTATTCGCAGGAGATCGCCCAGGAGATGAAGCGCGCGACGCAGCTCGAACAGGCGCTGCGCAATGCCATCATCGCCAACGAGGTCGACGTGCACTTCCAGCCGATCGTCGATCTGCGCAACGACGCGGTTGTCGGCTTCGAGGCCCTGGCGCGCTGGTGCGATGCCGATCTCGGTTATGTCTCTCCGGCGGTGTTCGTGCCGCTCGCCGAGGAGCGCGGCTTCATCGATTCGCTCGCCGAGGTGCTGCTGCGCAAGGCGGCCCATGCCGCCCTTTCCTGGCCGAAGGAACTCTTCCTTTCCTTCAATCTCTCCTCGGCGCAGCTGACGGACCCGACCACCAGCCGACGCCTGCTGTCGATCATCAGCCAGATCGGCCTCGACCCACGGCGCCTGGAGCTGGAAATTACCGAGACGGCCGTCATGGCCGATGCGGATATCGCCCAGAAGATCGTTGCGGAACTGCGCGCCGCCGGCGTCCGCGTCTCGCTCGACGATTTCGGCACCGGCCAGTCGAGCCTCGGCCGGCTCCGCGACTTCTCCTTCGACAAGGTCAAGATCGACCGGGCCTTCGTCTCGCGCATCTCGGCCGATCGCGCCTCGGAGCACATCATCAAGGCGATCGTGTCGATGTGCGAGGGTCTCGAGCTCGAGGTCGTCGCCGAAGGTATCGAGGATTTTTCCGAGGCCCTGAAACTGAAGGCACTCGGCTGCGGCCTGGGGCAGGGCTATTTTTACGGAAAACCCGCCGATGCGGTGGCGACGATGCGCTATCTTGCCGATCGCTACCGCGATCTTCCCGTCCAGGCCTGATCCGGGTTAGTCCTCGGTCCCGGACATCTCAGCGCGGTCGCGCCGTCCTTCATCCAGCAGCCAGTCACGCACCCTTTTGGCCTGCGCATTCAGTTCGCGCGATCGCGGCCAGACGACGTAGAAGGCAAGGCCCGTCTTCAGCACGTGCCCGGCGACCGGGACCAGCGCGCCCGAGCGGATCTGCGGATAGATCAGGTGTTCCCAGCCGAGCGCCACGCCTTCGCCGGACAATACTGCCTGGATCACCAGGACATAGTCGTTGATCGAAAGGCGCCGCGCCTGCTTGGGATAGGCATGGCCGGCGCTCGCAAACCACTCAGTCCAATCGCAGGCGCGGCGCACCGGCTCTTCCAGGTGGATGAGATTGTGGTTGAGCAGGTCGGCGGCCGTCTTCGGCAGGCCATGCCGCTCGATGTAGGCGGGGGTCGCGACCGCGTTGACCACCTCGTCGGCGAGCAGGGCGGCATGGTAACGCGGCCAATGGCTGGGGTCGCCGCCGCGAATGCCGAGCGGGATCGGCTCCTCCTCCAGGTCGAGGTCGCGCACGCTGGTCTGGATCCGGAGATCGATTTCCGGCAGGTCCTCGCGCATGCGGTTGAGGCGGGGCAGCATCCACATCGAGGCAAAGGCGGTCGACGCCGCCAGCGTCACGTTGGTCTCGCGGCCCTTGGCGCGAATGTCTTCGGCCGACTTCTGGATGCGCGACAGGCCGACCGACACGTCGGCATGAAATTTTTCCCCCGCCTCGGTCAGTTCCACGGCGCGGTGCACGCGGTGAAACAGCGGCACGCCCAGCTGTTCCTCAAGTCCGCGCACGGCGTAGGAGACCGCAGCCTGGGTCATGCCGAGCTCGTTGGCGGCACGGGTGAAGTTCTGGTGGCGGCCGGCCGCCTCGAACACGATGAGGCTTGCGGCGGACGGAAGCAGGCGGCGCAGGTTTTCCATAAACCATGCTTATAGCATGGATCGAATTTTTCCAGCGTTACAGTGGAATTTTTCGCCCATAGCATCACCTGAGATGATGGGAGGATGCGGGCATGGAGACAGCATTGGCAACGGACGCGGCGGCACCGAGACGGACGCGCGGCACACGGCCGAACCGGCGCGAGGGCGCGGGGCGCAGCCTTGGCGTTCCCTACATTCTCCGCAACATTCCCACCTACGATATTCTCGGCGAGGAAAGCCTGCTTCGGATCGAGGCGGTCGCCGATCGTATTCTCGCCGAGGTGGGCATCGAGTTCCGCGACGACCCCGAAGCGCTCGACCACTGGAAGCGGGCCGGTGCGAAGGTCGATGGCGTCCGGGTGACCTTCGAGCCGGGCATGCTCAAGGAAATCGTCGCCTCGGCGCCGCGCCAGTTTACCCAGCATGCCCGCAATCCGGCCCGCAATGTCGAGATCGGCGGCAACAGCGTCGTCTTTTCGCCTGCCTATGGTTCGCCCTTCGTCATGGATCTCGACAAGGGGCGGCGCTACGGCACGATCGAGGACTTCCGCAACCTGATCAAGCTGGCGCAGTCGAGCCCCTGGCTGCACCATTCGGGCGGCACGATCTGCGAGCCGGTCGACGTGCCGGTCAACAAGCGCCACCTCGACATGGTCTACAGCCACATCAAATATTCCGACCGCGCCTTCATGGGTTCGATCACGGCGGAAGACCGTGCCGAAGATTCGATCGAGATGGCGCGCATTCTTTTTGGCCGCGATTTCGTCGACCGGAACTGCGTCATCCTCGGCAATGTCAACGTCAACTCGCCGCTGGTCTGGGACGGCACGATGACGAAGTCTCTGCGCGCCTATGCGCGGGCGAACCAGGCCGCAGTCATCGTGCCCTTCATCCTCGGGGGCGCCATGGGGCCGGTCACCAATGCCGGCGCCATTGCCCAGTCCTATGCCGAAACACTCGCCGGCTGTGCGCTGACCCAGCTCGAACGCAAGGGCGCCCCGGTCATCTTCGGCAACTTCCTGTCGTCCATGTCGCTGCGCTCGGGCTCGCCCACCTTCGGCACGCCGGAGCCGGCGATCGGCAGCATGGTGGTCGGCCAGCTTGCGCGCCGGCTCGGCCTGCCGCTGCGCTGTGCCGGCAATTTCTCCAATTCGAAGCTGCCGGATGCACAGGCGATGCAGGAAGGCGCGATGTCGATGCTCTCGGCGGTGCATTGCGGCGCGAATTTCATCCTGCATTCCGCCGGCTTCGTCGATGGGCTGCTCGCCATGTCCTACGAGAAGTTCGTCATGGACACAGACTTCTGCGGCGCGCTGCATTCCTATCTCGCCGGCGTCGTCGTCGACGACAACACGCTCGCCATGGACGCCTTCCTGCAGGTCGGTCCCGGCAGCCATTTCCTGGGCTGCGACCACACGATGCGCAATTACCAGACCGCCTTCTGGGACTCGGCCCTTTCGGATAACGAACCCTTCGAGAAATGGCTTGAGGAGGGCGAGACCGACATGGCGACACGCGCCAACCGCGCCTGGAAGAAGACGCTTGCCGAATATGAAGCGCCGCCGCTGGATGTGGCGCTCGACGAGGCGCTGATCGATTATGTCACGCGTCGCAAGGACAGCATGGCGGATGCTTGGTACTGACGAAGCCGGCATGCTCGGTCGCCTTTCAAGGAACAGGAAATGACATCGTCGAAAGACCCGCTGCTGCAGCCTTACAGCCTGAAACACCTGACGCTCAAGAATCGGATCATGTCGACGTCTCATGAGCCGGCCTATTCCGAAGATGGCATGCCGAAGGACCGCTACCGGCTCTATCACCTGGAAAAGGCCAAGGGCGGCATGGCGCTGACGATGACCGCCGGCTCGGCGATCGTGTCGGAGGATTCGCCGCCGGCCTTCGGCAATCTCCACGCCTACTCAGACGAGATCGTGCCGTGGCTG
Source organism: Ensifer sp. ZNC0028 (assembly GCF_000799055.1). Taxonomy (NCBI): domain Bacteria; kingdom Pseudomonadati; phylum Pseudomonadota; class Alphaproteobacteria; order Hyphomicrobiales; family Rhizobiaceae; genus Ensifer; species Ensifer sp. ZNC0028. The sequence goes on along the minus strand of NZ_JTLA01000094.1, from coordinate 43,091 downwards.
AAGAAGATCGCCGACGACTGTCATGAGCATGACTGCGCCGTGATGATCCAGCTTACCCATCTCGGCCGCCGCACCGGCTGGAACAAGGGTGACTGGCTGCCGGTGCTCTCCGCCTCGCCGGTGCGCGAGGCGGCGCATCGTTCTTTTCCGAAGGAGATCGAGGACTGGGACATCGAGCGCATCGTTAGCGACTATGCAGCGGCGGCAAGCCGCATGCAGGCCGCCGGTCTCGACGGTATCGAGCTAGAGGCCTACGGCCATCTGATGGACGGTTTCTGGTCGCCGGCAACGAACCAGCGCGACGACGCCTTCGGCGGCTCGCTCGACAACCGCCTGCGGTTCACTGACATGGTGCTCGACGCCATCCGCGCCTCCGTGGGCAAGGACTTCATCGTCGGCATCCGCATGGTCGCCGACGAGGATTGGGACAAGGGGCTTTCGAAGGAGGAGGGCGTCGAGATCGCCCGGCGGCTCGCGGGGTCCGGCAAGGTCGATTTCCTCAACGTCATCCGCGGCCATATCGATCACGACGCGCCGCTCACCAAGGTCATCCCGATCCAGGGCATGGCTGCGTCACCGCATCTCGATTTCGCCGGAGAGGTGAGGGCGGCGACGAAGTTCCCGGTCTTCCATGCCGCCCGCATCGCCGATGTGGCGACCGCCCGCCACGCGATTGCCGAAGGCAAGCTCGACATGGTCGGCATGACCCGCGCCCATATCGCCGACCCGCACATCGTCAGGAAGATCGAGGAGGGCCGGGAGGCCCAAATCCGCCCCTGCGTCGGCGCCACCTACTGCCTCGATCGCATCTATGAAGGCGGCGGTGCGCTCTGCATCCACAATGCCGCTACCGGGCGTGAGGCGATCGTGCCGCATGTCATCCGCAAAAGCGAAGGGCCGAAGCGCAAGGCCGTGGTCGTCGGCGCCGGCCCGGCTGGGCTCGAGGCGGCCCGGGTGCTTGCCGAGCGCGGGCATCAGGTGGAGGTGCTGGAGGCGACCGGCGAGGCGGGCGGCCAGATCCTGCTCGCCCAGCGCAATCCACGCCGCCGCGAGCTGATCGGCATCGTCGACTGGCGGCTCTCCGAACTGGAGCGGCTCGGCGTGCCGATCCACTACAACATCTTTGCCGGCGTGGACGACATTCAAGAGCGCGTCCCGGATCTCGTCGTCGTCGCGACCGGCGGCATTGCCCAAAATCCCGCACTCGACAAAGGCGACGACCTCGTCGTGTCGAGCTGGGATATCATCGCCGGAACAGTGAAGCCGGAGGGGCCGGTGCTGCTCTATGACGACAACGGTGCCCATAGCGGCATGACGGCGGCCGAGTTGATCGCGCGTGCCGGCGTCGAGCTCGAAATCGTCTCGCCCGAGCGCATGTTCGCGCCCGAGGTTGGGGGCATGAACCATGTGCCCTATGCCGCCGCCTTTGCCGAACACAATGTCCGGGTGACGATCAACACGCGGCTGAAATCCGTGCGGCGGGAGGGCAACGGCCTGGTGGCGACGCTCGGTTCCGATTTTTCGGACAAGGCCACGGTCGAGCGACGTGTGGCGCAAGTGGTGGTCGAGCATGGCACGATGCCGATGGACGACCTCTATCGTGAACTGAAGCCGCTTTCGCGCAATCTGGGCGCCGTCGACTACAAGGCGCTGCTTCGCGGCGAGAACCCCATCCCGCAGAAAAACCCGGATGCCGGTTTCGACATGTTCCGCATCGGCGATGCGGTTTCCAGCCGCAACATCCATGCGGGGATCTACGATGCCTTGCGTTACGGCGTGCTCGTCTGAACACGGCAAGAGCGGCGGTGTGAACCGCCGCTCCCTGCGCACTCAACAACAACCTGATACCGATTACTGCTGCGGCTGAGCCGGTGCCGGTGCCGTGCTTGTCGAAGAGGTCGTCGATGTATCAACCGGCTGGTTGGCGTTCTGCTCGGCGATCTTCTGCGACTTGGTCTTGAATTCCGGAGCCGCCTTCAGCGTATCGGCGGTTTCCGTCGTCGTCAGCTTCAGCTTGTCCGTGTTGGGCTGCTCGGCAATCGTGATGCGATCAAACGGAACCGCTACGTCCTTTTCACCGAGGCCCAGGAAGCCGCCGACACCGATCACGGCCGCTTCCACGCCGCCATCCTTCTTCATGATCAGGTCGTTGATCTCGCCGATGCTTTCGTCACCGGCATTATAGACGCTCTGGCCGATATAGGTGCTGGCCGCGATCTGATCGCTCTCCTGCTCGGTCAGATAGGTGGCGTTCGATTGCGCCATATCAGCAGGCTTGGTTTCCGTGATCGGCGGCTTCGTTTCGGCCTGGTCGGCCGGAGCCGTGGCGTCCGGCGCAGGCTGCGCCGGCTGCATCGTCTGCGGCTGATCCATCGGCTTGGTTGCGTCCTGCGCGAAAGCCACCGGGGCGACAGTAAGACCCGCGAAGAGCGCGCCGGCTGCGACGGTTGTTACGAGTTTCTTGATCATCTCAAACTGCCTTTCCTTGACGTTTCGATCAGGGCGCGGGCCTGGCTTCTGCCGCCAGGTCCACCGCGCCGGTGATATGGTGTCAACGCCCGGGGGCGCGAACGGTTCCGGAAAAATAGTCAAAGTTTCAGGGACGAAAGATCCGTTGCCGGTGAGCGTGGCCTCGGATCGCGATTTTCCAAGGATTGCCGGCAATCTCCTGCGGACATGTATTTCATCTTCCGAATATATGTATTTTAGTGATCAATTATGTACTTAGGGTCATTCATGAATTCTTGAGTGTTCTTGCTGATACTTGTCCGATGGCAGGAAATAGCGCGCAGCGTCGTCACCCTGTTATGCCGGGATGGTTTTCACGATGTTCTTGCCGCGCCGCTTTCTTTCGATTTCCTTGCTCTCCGTTCTGGCGATGGCTGGCCTCGTTCTGATCGAGCGCAATCTTTTCGGCCTGCGCTATTTTTCGGAGCGGGTTCCCGGCGTCGAGCCCTACAATCTCTGGCATGCCTGGGTGGCGCTGAGCCTGTCGCTGGCGGCTGTTCAGGGATTTACCCGCGACGCCGCCTGGCTGGGCGCGCCGGAGCTGCGGCTGGCGTCCGGGCGTGAGCTTGGGCTTTGTGTCGCCAGCTGGATGCTCGCCGTGCTGATGGCGCTGGTGTTCGTTGCCGATCCCCTCAGCTTCAGCCTTCTGGCCCGCGAAGACGGCCTGGTCGAATGGGCGTCTGCCCTTTTGATCTTCATCGCCAGCGGCTTCTTTGCATTTACCGCCGTCGGGCAGCTGCGCGTGGCCCGTTCGGGAATGGGGCGCCGCGCCTGGATGGCCGCGGCCTTTGCAGCGCTTCTGGCGCTTTGCTTCTTCGTGGTCGGCATGGAGGAGGTATCCTGGATGCAGCGCGTCTTCGGCATCGACACGCCGGAGGGCCTGCTCGCGCTCAACAAGCAGCAGGAACTGAACCTGCACAACATCTCCACCGGCTTCTCGGAGCTGCTCTACTACACCGGCAGCTTCTTCCTTCTGACGCTCGCGCCCTTCGTCTGGCTCTATCTGCGCAAGAACGTCAGTCTTGGCCGGCTCGATGCCTTCGCCCCGAGCGTGCTGGTGCTGGTGGCAAGCGCCCCGATGGCCGCCTTCAACAGCGACAACTGGAGCATGCTGCCGACACAGATGATGGTGATGATGACCGTGATCATACTGCTGGTGATCGCCGACATCGCGCTGAGGGCGGGGCACTGGCGCGAGTTCATCGTGCTGACGGCCGGCGCCGTTCTGATTGTCGCGATCCAGGAACTGTTCATCCTCCAGGCTTCCACGCTCGTGCGCCTTTGGGACCCGACCGAGTACAAGGAGTTTTTCATCGCGCTCGGGCTTGCCATCTACGGCTTTGAAACCTGGGTGCGGCTGCGTTCGCCGGCCTCGAGCCTTTCGCGATTGGGCTCCCGTCCCCTGGCCGGATAAAAATACCCCGCCGGATGGGCGGGGTATCTGGAGCGCTTCTGCTTCGAACTGGATGCGAACCCGTCAGTGGCTTTCGCGCAGCACTTCGCTGCCGCTGGCGCCGACGAGGAAGTCGAGGTCAGCACCCTTGTCGGCCTGCAGCACCGTATCCTGGTAGAGCTTGTAGTAGCCGCGGGTCCATTTCTGCGGCGGCGCCTGCCAGGCGGCCATGCGCGTCTGAAACTCTTCCTCGCTGATCATCAGGTTGAGTTCGCCCTTCATCGCGTCGAGGCGGATGCGGTCGCCGGTCTTGACGATGGCGAGCGGCCCGCCGGCATTCGATTCCGGGCTGACATGCAGGACCACGGTGCCGAAGGCGGTGCCCGACATGCGGGCGTCGGACACGCGCACCATGTCGCGCACGCCTTTTTCGACGAGGCGCCGCGGGATCGGCATGTTGCCGACCTCGGCCATCCCCGGATAGCCCTTGGGCCCGCAGCCCTTGAGCACGAGGATCGTGTCTTCCGTGACCGGCAGGTCCGGATCGTCGATCTTCGCCTTCAGTTCCTCGATCGTCTCGAAGACATAGGCCGGGCCCTCATGCACCAAGAGATGCTCGCTGGCCGCCGACGGCTTGATGACGGCGCCGTTCGGCGCAAGGTTGCCCTTGAGCACGCGAATGCCGGCGGCTGCCCGCAGCGGATTGTCGAGCGGGCGGATCACGTCGTCGTTATAGACTTCGGCGTCTTCCCAATATTTGCTGATCGGCACGCCGAACACCGTCGGCGCGTCGGCATGCAGCAGGTGCTGGATGCGGTTCATCACCGCCGGCAGGCCGCCGGCATAGGCGAGGTCTTCGATCAGATACTTGCCTGATGGCATGCAGTTGACGATGCAGGGCACCTGGCTTCCGACCCGGTCGAAATCCTCAAGACAGAGATCGACGCCGGCGCGACCCGCGATCGCCAGCATGTGCACGACGGCATTGGTCGAGCCGCCCACGGCGGCATTGGCGATGATACCGTTCTCGAAATTCTTCTTGGTCAGCACCTTCGACAGGCGCAGGTCTTCATGCACCATCTCGACGATGCGCTTGCCGGTCATGTGCGACAGCGCCATCCGGCGGGCGTCGACGGCGGGCAGTGCCGCATTGGTCGGCAGCGACAGGCCCATGGCTTCGACGATCGAGGCCATGGTGGTGGCCGTGCCCATGGTCATGCACACGCCCGGTGAGCGCGACATGCCGCTTTCGGCCGCCATGAATTCCTGCATGCTCATGTCACCGGCACGCACGGCCTCGGAGAACTTCCAGACATCCGTGCCGGAGCCGATGTCCTTGCCCTTCCACTTGCCGTTCAGCATCGGGCCGGAGGAGACGACGATCGTCGGCAGGTCGACGGAAGCAGCGCCCATCAGCTGGCCGGGTGTGGTCTTGTCGCAGCCGCCGAGCAGCACCACGCCGTCGATGCCATAGGCGCGGATCGCCTCTTCGACGTCCATGGCGAGCAGGTTTCGGAAGAGCATCGCGGTCGGGCGCATCTGTGTTTCGCCGAGCGAGGACACCGGGAACTCGACCGGGAAACCGCCGGCTTCCCAGACGCCGCGCTTCACGCCTTCAGCCAGGATGCGCAGGTGGCTGTTACAGGGGGTCAGTTCCGACCAGGTGTTACAGATGCCGATGATCGGGCGGCCATCGAAGACGTGGTCCGGAAATCCCTGGTTCTTCATCCAGGAACGATGGATGAAGCCATCCTTGTCGGTGCCGCCGTACCAGTGACGGCTGCGCAGTTCTTTCTTCTTGTCGCTCATGCGAGCTTCCTCCTCACCATGCGATCCAACGCGTGGCTGAATTGTATGACTTTTTATTGGCGTTTCGCCAAGAGTCCCGTGGCCAAGAATTTCCGGTCAGAGACGGAAAGACGGCTCGAGCCGTCCCTTGACGCTGACGCCGAGGTCGAAGGTCTTGCCGGCATGCGGGTCCGCCGCACGCGTTGCCTCGTCCATGTCCTGCCAGGCGGATGTCACCAGCATGCGGTCGGCCTTCGGCCCGATGAATGCTGTGCAGCTCGGCTGCGTCGTCGGCATCGCGTAACGCGCGATGCGCGCGCCGTCGGGGCGGTAGACATCGACCGTGCCGCTGCCCCAGCGGGCGTTCCAGATCAGGCCGTCGGCATCGCAGACGGAACCGTCGATGCCGCCAGCTTCACCGCTGCCATCGACGAGCAGGCTCGGTTCGCCCTTGGGCAGTCCCGTCTCGGCATCGATGTCGACGCGCATCAGGTGGTTGATGTCGGTGTCGACGAAATAGGCGACGGTTCCATCCGGCGAGAAGCAGATGCTGTTGGGAATGGTGATGGCGTCGTAGAGCTTCGTCACCCTGGTGCCGGCGACGTGATAGATCGCGCCGGAGCCCTTTTCGGCGCTGCGGCCCATGGTGCCGATCCACAGCGAACCGGACGCATGCACGCGGCCGTCGTTCGAGCGATTGATCGGCTTGTCCTCAAGCGTGGTGAGCAGGCTGAGGGCACCGGTCCGCGTATCCCTGACAAAGAGGCCCTGGTCGGAGGCAATCAGTTGCCGGGCCGGATCGATGACGGCGAGCACGCTGCCGAGGAAGGGCAGGGCATGCACGGTCTTGCGCCCGCTTTCCAGGTGCAGCTCATGCAGTTCCTGACCCTTGATGTTGAACCACCAGGCGGTGCCGGTCGCCGGATCATAGGTCGGGCCTTCGCCGAGGATCGACGTCGCTTCGCAGAGAATGCTGCCGGCAAAGGGAATGGTGTCGCTCATCACTGTGCTCCGTAGACGGCGTCGTAGGCCTTGATGGTGGCAACGGCGCGCTCGCGGACTTCAGCCGCGCTCATGCCGGGCTTGTAGAGGCTCGATCCGAGACCGAAGCTGCGGATGCCGGCCTTGGCGTAGTCGCCGAAGTTCGCGTCGGAAACACCGCCGACGGCAGCGATCTCAAGCTCTGGCGGCAGGATCGCGCGGATCGCGATGATGCCCGATGGGCCGAGCACGCTTGCCGGAAAGAACTTGAGGCCGGTCGCGCCGGCTGCTGCGGCCGACAGTGCTTCGGTCGGGGTCAGCACGCCCGGCATGGTGACCATGCCCTTCTCTGCGGCAAGCGAGATGACCGCTGGCTCGACATTCGGGCTCACCATCAGGCGGCCGCCCACATCGGCAAGCTGTTCCACCTGCGCCGTCGTCAGCACCGTGCCGGCGCCGATCAGGCAGCCCTCGGGCGCCATCTTCACGGCGGTCTCGATCGAGCGGAACGGATCGGGCGAGTTCAGCGGGATCTCGATCGCGGTGAAGCCGGTTTCGATCAGAGCGCCGACGACGCCTGCGGTTTCCTCGGGCTTGAGGCCGCGCAGGATGGCGATCAGCGGGTACTTCATCGGCGGAAAGGGAATGCGGGTCATGAGCGTGTCTTTCGTTCAGAGGGGCCAGATCGCCTGGGCGGCGGTCGAAAGGCCGGAGCGGACGGCGGTGTCGGCATCGACCACCTGGAGCGGGCAGTCGAGGCTTTCGAGCGCCGCCTGATAGAGCGTGCCGAGGGAACCGGAGGCGACGAGGCAGATGCTGTCGATCGTCTTGGCCGAAGCCAGCGCCCCGGCGATCTCAAGCCCGATCAGCGTGCCCGACAGCAACGCCTTGGCATCGGTCGCGCTTGCGCCGTGCAGCAGTTGGCCGGAGCGCGCGCCGAAGATCAGGCTGGTGGCAAGCGCCGGATTGGTGCGCGCCTCGGCCACCGCCGCCGCAAAGGCGGGGTGGTCGCCGGCAAAGGCATGGGCGTCGGCGATCGAGTGGCTGAGGATCGAGTGCTTGGAGATCACGTCGAACAATTCGCCGGTCATGAAGGTGGAAAAGCCGCTGACGGCGCCGTCTTCGAGCCGCACCCATTTGCTGTGCGTGCCCGGCATGCAGACGAGATGCCGACCGCGACCGAGATCGCCGGCCGCGCCGAGCAATTGCGTCTCCTCGCCGCGCATCACGTCCGGATGCCGTCGGTCGCGTTGCGCGAGGCCCGGCAAGATGCGGATGTCGCGATCGAGATCCGGCACCGCCACCGCATGGGAGGCGATATCGGCGAGCGCGGCCGGCGTATCGAGATAGCCGGCTTCGACCCAACCCTGCTTGGCGCCGGCCATGCCGCAGATGATCGCCGGCAGGTGGCCTGGCGCATCGACGGCGGACAGGTGTTTTTCAAGGATCGAATGGAACCCGGTCTTGTTGGCGGTGGTCATGCCTTCGCCGCTACGGCGTTCGGCGAGTACCGTGCCGTCCTCGCCGATGATCCACAGCCGGAAACTCGTCGTTCCCCAATCGACCGCGGCATAATAGGCTGCCGTCATCACAGTGCGCCTCCATCTATAATCATTGTTTGCGCGGTCATGCCCGAGGAACAAGCCGACGCGAGAAATAGGCAAGGGCCGACGAGATCGTCGGCGGTGAGGCTTCGCTTCAGGCACTGCCGTTCCTGCATGCCGGCGATCGCCGCGTCGCTCAGCCACAGCCGCTTCTGTCGCTCGGTGACGATCATGCCGGGCAGAATCGCGTTGACACGGATATTGTCGGGGCCGAGCTTTCCGGCGAGCGATTTGGTCAGGCCGACGATCGCAGCCTTCGCCGTCGCATAGGCCGGGATTTCGGCCATGTTGAGCAGATAGGCGATCGAGGAGAAATTGACGATCGACCCGCCGCCGGCTTGGCGCATATGCGGCGCAATCGTTTGGCTCATGAAGAACAGATGCCTGAGGTTGACCGCCTGGCTCTCGTCCCAGCTCTCTTCTGTCACGCTCTCCAGCGGCTCGCGATCGTCACGCGCGGCATTGTTGACGAGCACATGGACCGCGCCGAGCGCGGTCGCCGCAGTCTCCGCGGCCTTCTTTACCGCGTCGATGTCGCGCAAGTCGGCGGGAATATAGAGTGGTGCCGTGCTGGCCCTGGCGGCGAGCCTTTCGACGAGGTCGATACTTGCCCGTTCGTCGATATCGACGAAGGCCACGCGTGCGCCCTGGTCGACGAAACCCTCGACAAGCGCAGCGCCAATGCCGGAACCGCCACCGGTGATCAGCACCGCGCGGTCTTTGAGATCATGAATCTGTGCCCTCGGCACCGGCATATTCCTGTATCCCCGATCAGTTTTGTGACGAGATTATTGTTCCAATATTTGGAACTTGATTTTATTATATGGAATTATCGCGTCGAAGCGTCTATCTTGTCAAGGTCGCGCGCCGATCGCGCGACGGCAATCGGACACAAGCGAGCGACGATGACGAGCAAAGAGGCAGGCGGCGGGGACGAGAGTCGTGCGGAGGCTGGCACGGGCACGCTCGGCAAGGCGATCGCCGTGCTGGAAGCGGTGGTCACCGCCGACGGCCCGCAGCGCTTCACCGATATTCTCGCCCGGTCCGGCCAGCCGCGTGGCACGTTGCATCGGCTACTCAGCCACCTCGTCGAGGAAGGACTGCTGATCCAGCGTCGCGACCTCTCTTATGAGCCTGGCCTCCGGCTGCTGACGCTTGCCTACCGCTCCTGGTCTGCCAATCGCTTCCGCGATGTTGCCGAACCGCACCTGCAGCGCCTGCACGAGTTGACGGGCGAGACCGTGCATCTCGGCATCCTGCGCGAGACCGAGATCGTCTATGTCGACAAGGTCGAGAGCCGCCAGACGGTGCGCATGAGTTCGCAGATCGGCAAGGCCTCGCCGGCCTATTGCACCGGCATCGGCAAAGCGGCGCTGTCCCTGCTTGGGCAGCCGGAGTTGGAAGGCGTTCTGGCTCGAACCGAGTTTCACGCTTTCACGCCGCACACCCATCGCTCGGCCGCCACCTTGCTGGCGGAGATCGAGGAAATCCGGCGCGACGGACACGCTTTCGATCGCGAGGAGCATGAAACGGAGATCCGCTGCGTTGCCGCGCCCATCCTCATTCCCGGCAGCGAACTTGCGGCCGGCCTGTCGGTGACGGGGCCCGCCTACCGGGTCACCATGGATCAATTGTCGGCCTGGGCAGCTGCGGTTCGGGCCGCGGCGCAAGCGGTTGGCGAGGACGCGGCGATCCGTCTCGGGCCCGGCCGTGGTGGACCTTGAATTCACTTTACGGTAAATTAGAAACATCGACTGGACGTGGCGCGTCTCGCTCGATAGCTTTAATATATCAGACTCAGGTTCGTGGATGGTCTTAGTCTGGTTCGTTTTTGGTATTGGTATAAATTTTTGACGTGATCTTCATGCGGCGTCAGCGGCCGGTTCCCGCATGGAACCGGATGTGGAGAAGGGCGGAAGATGATCGATTTCAGCGCGAATTTGTCGGCGTTGGCGCTTCCTGATGGGCGAACCATCCGTGGGCCGATTTGTTGTGAAGAGGATATCAGGCGCGTGATTGCCCAGGTTGCGGATTCCTATGGTTTCCGTGGTTTCCTGGTGCTGGCCATTCCGGAGACTGAGAGCAACAGCCTGTCGGTCAGCGCACTGATGACGAACTACCCGGCTGCCTTTCTCAAGGGTTATGACAGCGCGGGCCTGATCAACGGCAGCCCGGTGATCCAGCGGCTGCGGCGCAGCACCATTCCCTTTACCTACGACGCGCACCAGCTCGCGCGCCGCCGTGCCGACGGCAAGGGCGACGCGGCGGTCTGCGTCTTCGAACAGGCGAACATGCCGCGCGGCCTCTATCTGCCGGTGCACGATGCGAGCGGCCACCGCGCCGCGATCGCCTTTGGCGGCGACCGCCCCGTGGTTTCCAATGACGAGCTTCAGGAGCTCAATCTTTGGGCCGGTGTGCTCTACAGCAAATACATGGAGGTTCGCGATCGCGACAAGCGCGGAGCGGGAAGCCTTTCGCGCCGCGAGGTCGAGTGTCTGCGCTGGGCGGCGGCCGGCAAGACCACCAGCGAAATGGCGAAAATTCTGGCGCTGTCCGAGTATACGGTCAACCACTACCTCAACCGGGCAACGCGCAAGCTGGATTCGGTCAATCGCGTTCAGACCGTTGCAAAGGCCGTGCGCGCCGGGTTGATCAACTGATCGCCGGCACGCGTCGTGCGCGAGGCTGATGGCCATATCGGCCCTCACGAGGGGAAATACACAGACTTTTGGGTCGAGGCGGCAGGGATTTTCGATCATCTGTTGGCATTGGCAGGCTGCTCGGTCTATTTGATACGTGATGAATGCCATGGAACGCGCGAATGCAGGATACGATGACGACCGGGATGACTGACGCAGATCTGCCCCGGGGCGGCGATTTCGCGTCCGAGATCGCAAAGCTTGAGACCCAGTTCGATATCATCCGCTACATGCGGCGGATCACGCAGGTCTTTGGCTTCAAGACGTTTCTGATCTGCTCGATCCCCTCGATCGACGTGGAGCGCCTTGCTGCGAGCACGGTCATCTCCAATATGCCGGCCGAACTGCTGAACAAGTATGACAGCCTGTCGATGCTGCGCTTCAGCACCGGCGTGCGCCGCCTGCGCGAGACGACGACGCCGTTCCAGGTGACGCTTGCGGCGTGGGAGGGCGAGGGCGGCAAGCCGGAAACGGCGGCCGAATACATCGCGATGCTGCGCGAAAACGGCATCTTCCAGGCTAGCTACTTCCCGGTGCATGACGCAGAGGGCGGCCGTGGCGCGGTCATCCTGATGGGCCCGCTAGTCGAACTGCCGATGACGGTGACCATGGAACTGCAGATGATTGCAATCCATGTCTATAACCGTCTCGCTGAAATTGGCTCCGTGTGGAAAAGCAGCGGTGCCGCACTATCCGAGCGCGAGATCCAGTGCCTGAGCTGGACGGCGGCCGGAAAGACCAGCGCCGAGATTGCCGGCATCCTCGGGCTCTCCGAGCATACGGTCAACCACTACCTCAACCACGTGACCAAGAAGCTTGACGCCGTCAACCGCACCCAGGCGGTCGTGAAGGCGATGAAGAAGGGCTACATCAGCTAGGCGGCGACCCCGTTCACGCTTGGCTGTAGTCCGCTATCGGCTCCTGGCCGATCCGGCGGACCAGCTGTGCCAAGGGATTGCGCTCGTCTCGTCCCAAAGCACTCCGGTATCGGTGAGGTCTGTTCCTTTAAACGCATGGCGACAGCCACCGCGATGTGAAGCCGCCGATTCGTTTCAAGGCGCCCCGGTTTCAAATCCGCTCTTTTGCCGCCTCGTCCTTTAGCCAATCGATGAAGGCCCGTACCAGGTCGCGTTTCGCGGCGTTCGGCATCGTGACGGCATAGTAGGCGAAGTCAGTCGGCCAAGGCAGGTCCAGTGCGAGCGCCAGGCGGCCGGCTGCAATGTCATCGACCGCATAGACGTCCCGCACCAGCGCCAGCCCCTGTCCGGCGATTGCAGCGCGCAAAAGCAGGAAATCATCCTCGAATGACACGCCGCGTTCAGCGCGCGGATCGTCGGCGACGCCCATTGCCCGAAACCACAACTGCCAATCGGCTCTGTCAGAATCCTGAAGCAGTGGGTAGCCCAAGCAATCAACTGGCACCTGTAGTCGTGGCCCCCTTTCAAGCAGGGCCGGAGATATGACCGGCAACAGCACCGGTGCCATCAAACGCTCCGCCACGAGGCCGGGATATTCCCCGAGGCCGTGCCGAATGGCAACGTCGACCCGGTCCTTGTGCAGGTCGACCAAGCTCGCCGTTGCCTCGACGCGGACCTCCACATGTGGATGTCGGCTTGTGAACCGCCCGAGACGGGGCACGAGCCAGGATGCTGCAAAGGATGGGACCGTGCTGATGGTCAACGTCGGTCGGGCGTTGATGGCTTCCAGTGTTTCGAGGCTCGACGCGATCTGGTCGAACGCCAGGACAAGGGCCGGGTGAACCTTGGCGCCCGCTTCGGTCAGGCGAACGCCATAACGTGTGCGTGTGAATAGCGTCACGCCGAGGCGCTCTTCCAACTGTCTGATCTGCTGGCTCACTGCTCCGGACGTAACGCCCATGGCTTCGGCGGCCTTTTTGAGGCTGCGATACCGGCCGGTCTCGGTAAAGGCCCTCAGGGCAAGGAGCGGGAGAACAGGGTTCATTATGTAGTTTTCCTAAATTCTTTGCTCAGATCGTATCGTTTCCGATCCGCTATGAAAATGGGTAATTCTGCACGTGAAGGGGAAGCCATAACTGAGCTTTCCTCAATTTTAATTTCAAAGCGGATCGGTTGGCTATGGAGATCTCGACACACAAGGACAGTCGCCGAGAGGCGGACGCCAGCGCGTGGCTGGCGCTGGTAAGGAGGGCTGGCAGATGATCGACCTCTACACGGAATCGTCCCCGAACGGCTTCAAGGCGACGATCGCTCTCGAGGAACTGGCGCTGCCCTATCGCCTGCACCATGTGAACATCGACAAGGGCGAGCATCGGCGGCCCGAATTCCTCAGCCTTAACCCGCATGGCCGCATCCCCGCGATCGTGGATCGCGAGACGGGCATCATCCTTTTCGAGTCGGCGGCCATCCTGCTCTACCTTGCCGAGAAGACCGGCCGGCTCCTGCCGAAGGAGCAAAGGGCGCGCTGGGAGGCGATCAAGTGGCTGCAGTTCCATGCATCGAGCATGGGACCGATCCTCGGCCAGCGTGTCCATTTCGAGATCTTCGCCGATGAGAAGATCCCTGCCGCCATCGACCGCTACAGGCGCTTGACCGACGATGCTTTCGCCGTTCTCGACGGGTAATTGGCCGGCAATCGCTGGCTTGCGGGCGAGGACTACTCCGTCGCCGACATTGCCACGTTCGGCTGGACTCATATCGCGGCTATCAGCGGTTTCACCTTCGCCCAGCACCGATATCTGACGCGTTGGCACGAACAGGTGAGTGCACGCCCGGCCGTCGCGCGCGGCGTCTTGCTTCCTGCGCCGGCGACCGGCCCCTGATGATAGAAGAGGAGTTTCCCTTGAACATTGCGACTTCAAGTATTGCAACGTCCGGCGCGCTCGCGGGCGCTTCGTCCGAGACGTTTGCCGACCACCCGGGCTATCGACGCATGTTCGCCCGAGATCACCTGACCGTCGGCATCTTCCTGCCGCTGCGTTTCTATCAAGGCGACATGGCGGTATTGCAGGGGCAGGCTGATCTTGTCGCTGAGGCGGATCGGCGCGGCTTTGCGGCAGTCTGGGTGCGTGACGTACCGTTGTTCGATCCCGCATTCGGCGACGCCGGGCAGCTTTTCGAACCTTTCACCTACCTGTCCTATCTCGCCGCGCGCACGAACAGGATCGCGCTGGCGACCGGCAGCGCGATCTTTTCGCTTCGGCATCCGATCGATCTGGCAAAGGCGGCAAGCACGATCGATCATCTTTCAGGCGGTCGGCTTGTACTCGGAATCGCATCGGGCGACAGACCGGTCGAGTTCCCGGCCTATGGCCTGGACATGGACGAGCGGGGTACTCGGTTTGCGCAGGCCGTAGCCTATTTCCGGCAACTCCTTGCCCCCGGACGTTTGGCCATCGATACGGGCCTCGGCATGGTCACCGGCGCGGATTTCTTGCCCAAACCGCCGGTCGGCCGAATTCCGCTGATCGTCACGGGTTCCAGCCGGCAATCCTCCGCATGGGTCGCGGAACAGGCCGACGGTTGGTTGACCTATCCGCAATCCACGCATACGGCCGATGGTCCGCGGCGGCTCGCTCTGAACATACGCGCCTGGCGCGAGCGGATCGCGGATGGCGGGTTCAGGCCGCACATGACCAATGAATGGATCGACCTCGCCGACGATCCGAATTTCCCGAGAACGCCGCTTCGCGGCGGCTTCGTCCTCAAGACGGGTCGAAAGGGATTGATCGATCTTCTCGGCGAGTGGCGCGAGGCAGGGGTCAATCACGCCGCACTGGGAATGCAGTTCGCCGGCCGGCCGGCGCCCGAAATTATTCAGGAACTGGCGGAAGAGGTCTTGCCCCAATTTCCGTCGCTGGAGGGGCCGAAGCCGCTTGCCGCAAAATGGTAACACCGGCCAAGGACGCGGCCTCACCCGATGCGGCGTTGAAATCGCTGTTCGCGCAGATTCCTACCGCAGTAACGATCGTAACGGTGGGAACCGGAGGGGAGCGCTACGGGGCGACGGTCGGATCGGTGGGGGCTCTTTCGCTCGATCCTCCATTGCTGATGTTTGCGATGAAGGAGGAGTCCATCCTTCTGCGTCGCCTCGACGTGGGCTCGCCGATCGGCTTCAATCTGCTCGCAGCCAGGCAGCACGACATAGCCCGGCGATTTTCAACACCTGGTATCGATCGCTTTGGCCTGACACATTGGTGCGAGGAGAATGACCTGCCTCGCATCGATGATGCTCTGGTCTGGATTGCTGCGCGGGTGCGAGACCGGGTGCGTCTGGGCGATCACATGCTCGTCACGGCCGAAGTCAAACACGCAGAGATCGAAGCTGGCGCACCGCTGGTATACTGGAGGCGGGAATTCCGGTCGCTTGCCGAACACGGGACGGCCGGGCCCGATTCGAGATAGCGGGCACGGTCTTTCGTTCGCCAGCATCCCGGCAATCTGCTCCATCATTGGACGATTTGCAGACGGTTGCTCAGAAACTGGGCATATGCCATCGTCGATCGATAAGCGGAGTATGAGTTTATCTTTCTGAAATTGCTGATTATTTTCGCCGGATGTGAATCTGGCACGCATCCTGCATTTCTATTGGCATGTCCAGAGGGGACTAAAAAGAAGACAGCGCCCACGAAGGTCGCGATGAAAAGGGCCACTGCCCGCTCAAAGGTGATCCCGGATGTACGGACACCAAGGCGGGTGGTGGCCCTTGCTTTTTCCGATATGTCGCATTGGCGAAGCGCCTAGCCTCGACTATCTAAGAGATAACAAAAGAATGAGAGGGCGCGATGCCGGAAGTCACGAAAGAAGTGGTGCTTGAAAAACTGCGCACGGTGCGTGGCCCGGGCATGGAAGGCAACATCGTCGACCTCGGGCTTGTGTCTGACGTCTTCATCTCCGACGGCAAGGCCTATTTCTCGATCACCGTGCCGGCCGAACGCGCCAAGGAACTGGAGCCGATGCGCGCTGCAGCCGAGCGCGTGGTGCGCGACATTCCCGGGATCACCGCGGCAATGGTCGCTTTGACGGCCGATCGCAAGGCTGCCGCCGGCAGTGCGCCGGTGCAGCGCCCGCAGCCGCAGGCGCCATCCCATGCAGGCCATTCCCACGCGCCGCGTCCGGCTGGCGGACCGCCTGCCAAGGCGGGCATCCCCGGCGTCGGCGCGATCATCGCCGTCGCCTCGGGCAAGGGCGGTGTCGGCAAGTCGACCACCTCGGTCAATCTGGCGCTGGCGCTCAAGGCAAACGGCCTGAAGGTCGGCCTGCTCGACGCGGACATCTACGGCCCCTCGATGCCGCGGCTCCTGAAGATCTCCGGCCGGCCGCAGCAGATCGAGGGCCGGCTCATCCGCCCGATGGAAAATTACGGCCTCAAGGTCATGTCCATGGGTTTCCTCGTCGATGAGGAAGTGGCGATGATCTGGCGCGGACCGATGATCCAGTCGGCGCTGCTGCAGATGTTGCGCGAAGTTGCCTGGGGCGATCTCGATGTTCTCGTCGTCGACATGCCGCCGGGCACGGGCGACGCCCAGCTCACCATGGCCCAGCAGGTGCCGCTGGCCGGCGCGGTCATCGTCTCGACGCCGCAGGACCTGGCGCTGATCGATGCCCGCAAGGGCCTCGCCATGTTCCGCAAGGTGGAAGTCCCGGTGCTCGGCATCGTCGAGAACATGAGCTACTTCATCGCGCCCGACACCGGAAATCGCTATGACATCTTCGGTCATGGCGGCGCCCGCAAGGAGGCAGAACGCATCGGCGTGCCCTTCCTCGGCGAAGTGCCGCTGACAATGGGGATTCGCGAAACGTCGGATGCGGGAACGCCGCTGGTTGCCTCCGATCCGGCCGGCGAAGTCGCGCGCGTCTATCGCGATATCGCGACCAAGGTCTGGGAGCAGGTATCGGCCACGCAGCAGGACAAGAGCCGCGCCGCGCCGAACATCGTGTTCGAGTGAAGTTCCCCACGGGAACTTTGGCTCTTCGCCCCGCGTAGTTTTGCCCTTGATTCGATTTTGATTTAGGCGAACATGGGATAGGGTGGCGCCGAACTGGCGGCGCATGCCCGCGTGCCGGATTGCAAGAGGGCATTGATTTTGCGTTTGCGTTGCGCCATATGCCTTGCCGCACTTGCGAAGGTGCCCAACTTGACGCCCTCTCGCCCGAGATCTTGGCCTCTCGCGATGACTGAGTTGAAGACTTTGTCCTGACTGGCGGAACGTTCCATCCGATGGATCTCTATTGTGGGTATTTTGTGGCGCACGACCTTTCGCCTCTTCCATTCGACCCTAAGGTTGGCATGACGAGGATGCTCGCATGATCACCGGCTATTGCGCCGATGGAACGGCCGTCGTCCTGACGCCCGCCGAGCCGCCCGATAGCTTGCGCCCGGACGTCATCTGGGTGGATCTGCTCGAACCGAGCAAGGCCGAAGACCTGATGATGGAAAAGCTGCTCGGCATCTCCATCCCGACGCGCGACGACCTCAAGGACATCGAGCCTTCGAGCCGTCTCTATGTCGAGGAGAGCGCCGTGTTCATGACGGCGTCGCTGGTGTTTCGGTCGGAGACGGAGATACCCGGCCTGACCGACGTCGGCTTTATCCTGGCGGGTAGCCGGCTCGTCACCATCCGATACGCCGAACCCCGGTCCTTTGCGCTCTTCAAGGCGTCGATGCATCGTTTCCCCGGAAACTGCCGCGACGGCGCGGTGGTTCTGACCCGGCTGCTGGAAACGATCGCCGACCGAACTGCCGAAATTCTCGAAGAGGCCGTGACCAAGATCGACGATCTGTCGATCGCCGTCTTCGGCGACAAGGCGGCCGGCAAGCGCCGCCCGCCGCATTTTCTCGAGGCGCGCCTGCGCGACGTCGCCGGGCATCATCGCCTGGTCGCCAAGACCCGCGACAGCCTTGCCTCGCTCTCGCGCCTGCTGACATTCGTCTACACGGTCCCGCAGGTGCAGGACGACAAGGAAACGCGCGAACTCTGCCGCTCGATTTCGCGCGATATCCAATCGCTGTCCGAACATGCCGGCTTCATTTCCGGCAACATTACCTTCCTGCTCGATGCATCGCTCGGCCTGATCAATGTCGAGCAGAACGCCATCATCAAGATTTTCTCGATCGCGTCGGTCGTGCTCCTGCCGCCGACGCTGGTCGCCTCGGTCTACGGCATGAACTTCCGCGTCATGCCCGAACTGGAATGGCAATTCGGTTATCCCTGGGCGATCGCGGCGATGGTGATATCGGCCGTGATCCCCTTTTTCTTTTTTCGCTGGAAAGGCTGGCTTTGAACGCCAGTAGGTTTGCATGACCCAATCGCATGCCCCTTCCACTCAAGAGCCGAAGGACCTGCGCCGCCTGCTGGTCCTCGGGCTTGGTTCGATCGGTGTCGTCTATGGCGACATCGGCACCAGCCCGCTCTATGCCTTCCGCGAAGCGTTGCGCCCGGTTTCCCATGACGGTGTAACCGATGCGGAGATCATCGGCCTGATCTCGCTGATGATCTGGACGCTGACGATCATCGTCACGATCAAATACGTGCTGTTCCTTCTGCGCGCCGACAACCAGGGCGAGGGCGGCACGCTGTCGCTGCTGGCCCTGTTGATGAAGTCCGCCAACGGCCACGCGTCCATTCTCTTCTTCATGGGCATTGCCGGCGCCGCGCTCTTTATCGGCGACGCGATGATCACGCCGGCGCTCTCCGTTCTTTCGGCGGTCGAAGGCCTGAAGCTGGTGACGCCGGCGCTGTCGGAATATGTCGTGCCGATCGCGGTGGTCATCCTGCTCATGCTTTTTGCGGTGCAATCCAAGGGAACGGCGGCGGTCTCGAACTTCTTCGGTCCGATCACGCTCGTCTGGTTCCTGGTGATGGGCGGCATCGGCTTCGTGCACATCGCCGACGACCTGTCGATCTTCAAGGCCTTCAATCCCTATTACGCCGTGAGCTTCATGCTCAGCGAAGGCTATGTCGGCATCATTGTGCTCGGCGCCGTCTTCCTGACGGTGACGGGTGCCGAGGCGCTCTACGCCGACCTTGGCCACTTCGGCCGTCGGCCGATCCAGTGGGCCTGGTTCCTGATCGTCTTTCCGGCGCTAACCCTCAACTATCTCGGCCAGGGCGCCTTCGTCCTGAAGAACCCGGAAGCGATGTCGGATCCGTTCTTCCTGATGTTCCCGAAATGGGCGCTGCTGCCGGTCGTCATTCTGGCGACGGCGGCAACCATCATCGCCAGCCAGGCGGTGATAACCGGCGCCTTCTCGCTGACGCGCCAAGCGATCCACCTCGGCTTCCTGCCGCGCATGGCGATCTTCCATACGTCCGAGACCCATACGGGCCAGATCTACCTGCCCAACGTCAACACGCTGCTGATGTTCGGCGTTATGGCCCTGGTCTTCGTCTTCGGTTCGTCCGAATCGCTCGCGACCGCCTACGGCATCTCGGTCACCGGCGCGATGGTGGTGACGACCGTGCTTTCCTTCGAGTTCCTGCGCATGCGCTGGAACTGGTCGGCGCTCGCGGCTGCCGCGGTGCTGGTGCCGCTCTTTGCGCTGGAGTTCATCTTCCTCGGCGCCAACATGCTGAAGATCCACGACGGCGGCTACGTTCCGGTGCTGATCGCCGCCACCTTCATCATCATCATGTGGACCTGGCGGCGCGGCACACAGATCCTGCACGCCAAGACGCGCCATATCGACATTCCGCTGGCAAGCTTCATCAAGTCGATCGAACGCAAGAGCGAACACGCGCCAGTGGCCGTGCCCGGAACCGCCGTGTTCCTGACGAGCGATCCGGAATCGACGCCGGCCGCACTGCTCCACAACATCAAGCACAACCACGTGCTGCACAATCAGAACTTCATCCTGACGATCCGCACGGCCAATACGCCGAAGGTGCCGAAGTCGGAACGGGTGAGCATGCAGCCGTTGTCGGACCGCTTCACATTGCTCGAAATGCGCTTCGGCTTCATGGAAACGCAGAACGTCTCGCAGGCACTCGGCCTGTTCCGCAAGTCGGGCCTGAAGTTCGACATCATGTCGACGTCCTTCTATCTCGGCCGCCGCAAGCTCGTGCCCGATGCGGAGAGCGGCATGCCGCACTGGCAGGACCGGTTGTTCATCGCGCTTGCGAATGCGGCAATCGACCCTTCGGATTACTTCCGGCTGCCGACCAACCGTGTGGTCGAACTCGGTTCGCACGTGATCATCTGACCTTATCCGGTCCTTGGTCGAGCGCGAGAAGCGCTGATCTGCAACAGAAGAAGCCGCCTTCCGACGGGAGGGCGGCTTCGCTGCTTTATGGGGCATCCGCCTTTCAGCGATCGCGCATTAACCAAACATCAAGGTTAATGCTTCATTTTCAAAGCACGAACGGAGCGGTCCCGGCGAAGTGTCCGGCTGCTTGATTGTCTAATCTTCCCGCGCGGAATTCTCGACGCTGGCGCATAGCCGGCGCGGGCGAAGCCGTGCCGCCTGATAGCGTTGCGTGGAGTCGGTTGGTGCGTAAGAGTCGGAACCTGCGTCTAAAGTCTCGCCTGAGCCCGTCTGCCTGGATGGCGCCCGCGATCATCGGCCTTGCACTTTATCTGGGCTTTCCCTCGGCTGCCGCCTATGCCGACCTTGCGACCTTCTTGTCCGGCATCAACCGGGGCGGCGAGCGCTGGCGCATGTATATGACCGCGTCGCCCGCCGGTTCGATCCATGAAGCCGAAATGGTGTTTGCCGATCCGGTCACCACGGGCGCGCTCGACGGCGGTGCCGGCATCACCATGCCCGATGGCAGCCGCGTCGCGCTGACCGCGGAAACTAAACATTCGGGCACGCCCGACGAGGACCGCGTCAACCGTCAGGCAAAGAAAGGCCGCGTCGTCGCCGTGACCCCGGTAACGCCGCCCAAGGATTTCTCCGCCGGCTCCATCCTGCAGCGCACCAGCTCCCTGATGGAGCCAAGCCTGGGGGAGGGGGAGAAGATGGTCTTCGCCAAGTCTCGCATCGAAGGCAAGGAGATCGAGATCGCCACCGCCTTCTATCGGAAGACGCCGCCAAAGGCGGAGCCCGGCGTCTCGCCGATGCTGGCCAAGCTCGTTACGAACGATCGCCCCGACATTCTTGCGACTGCTTACGTCCGGCCCGAGCCGGACTATGCGCGTGAATCGCCCTTCGATTCGATCCTGCGCGAAGACAAGAACGCCGGCCGCTTCATTCCCGAGATTGCGCCGGACGATCACGCCTGGGCCGCCACGGCATTGCCGGGCTCGGTTTTCAGCAAGGAAGAGCAGACCTGTCTGGCCGAAGGCATCTACTTCGAAGCCCGCAGCGAGCCGCTCAAAGGCCAGGCCGCTGTCGCGCAGGTGATTCTCAATCGCGTGCGCAATCCCACCTATCCGAAGACCATTTGCGGCGTCGTTTACCAGAACAAGGCCTGGCGCAACCGTTGCCAGTTTTCCTTCGCCTGCGACATGATCCGCGACCTTATCTATTCCCGCTCGCACTGGAAGACCGCCAAGGAAGTTGCCATGGCCGTCACCGCCGGCAAGATCTGGCTGCCGGAAGTGGGCTCGGCCACCCATTACCATGCGACCTACGTCAATCCGCCGTGGGCGAAGACGATGAAGCGGGTCGGCAAGATCGGCATGCATATCTTCTACCGCACCTATGGCGGCGGCTGGAGCTGATCGGCGCCTGACGCGATTCCGCCGTCTTTCCTCCGCGCACGCCAAAGGGGAGATTCCCGCCGGTCTCCGGCCGGAATCCTGCCGCGACCTTGCTGCAGATCGATGAATGCGTGCTTAGCTCATTGAATTTCATGGAAAACATTGTCCACGATCAAGCGGCCCGCACGCCTTGACTATGCGGGTGCCTAAAACTATGTTGCGCGCGACTTCAAATGGGGCCGAAACGTGGCTTGTGCGAAGGCCTGTTGTGTGACCGAAATCGCGGTCTGAGACCCGATAAGGACGACAAGGGAGTAGCCACGTGGCGGAGAAACCTGAAGAAAGTCTGGAAGCGCGGCTGAAGCAGCTCGGCGACAAGATTGAGTCCAAGAGGCCCAATACGCCTGATGCAGCGGAAGCCAGAGCCGCCGAGAGCCGTAAAGGCTATGCGGCGGCGATGAAGCTCTCGAGCGAGTTCATCGCCGGCATCGTTGTCGGGGCGTTTCTGGGCTATCTTTTGGACCACTTTGCGGGTACAGGGCCGTGGGGATTGATTATCTTCCTGCTTCTCGGCTTCTGCGCTGGCGTGCTGAATGTGCTGCGCTCGGCCGGTATGGTGGCGACACCGGAAGCCGGAAGAGGCGGTTCTGGGAATGACAAGAAGGACGGCGACGCCCGCTGAGGCGTTGCCCCGAAGAAAACGGTTTCCGCTTCCGGGCGGGTAGAACGAAAGAGAAGCGCGGTGTCAAACGATCCGACCCACCAGTTCCTGGTCAATAAGATTGTCCCGATCGAAATTGGCGGAATGGACTTTTCCTTCACCAATGCGTCGCTGTTCATGGTTGCGACCGTAGGTGTTGCCGCAGGCTTTCTTTATCTGACGACGTCGCAGCGCGGTCTTATCCCGACCCGCATGCAGTCGGTCTCGGAAATGTCCTACGAATTCATCGCCTCGATGCTGCGCGAAGGCGCCGGCAGCGGTGGCATGAAGTTCTTCCCGATGGTGTTCTCGCTGTTCATGTTCATCCTGACGGCGAACCTGCTCGGCATGATGCCCTACTTCTTCACGGTCACCAGCCAGATCATCGTCACTTTCGCTCTGGCGCTGTTCGTTATCGGTACCGTCATTCTCTACGGCTTCTACAAGCACGGTCTCGGCTTCCTGAAGCTCTTCGTGCCGCATGGCGTTCCTGGCGTGCTTCTGCCGCTCGTCGTCGCGATCGAAGTCATCTCGTTCCTTTCCCGCCCCATCAGCCTTTCGGTCCGTCTTTTCGCCAACATGTTGGCCGGCCAC
Organism: Ensifer sp. ZNC0028; assembly: GCF_000799055.1. Classification (NCBI taxonomy): domain Bacteria; kingdom Pseudomonadati; phylum Pseudomonadota; class Alphaproteobacteria; order Hyphomicrobiales; family Rhizobiaceae; genus Ensifer; species Ensifer sp. ZNC0028. The sequence goes on along the minus strand of NZ_JTLA01000094.1, from coordinate 20,202 downwards.
ATCACGCTGAAGGTCTTCGCAGGCTTCGTCACCTCGCTCAGCGCCCTCGGCGCGGTCGGCATCGGTGGCGCCATCCTGCCGCTCATCATGACCGTCGCCATTACCGGTCTTGAGTTCCTCGTCTGCTTCCTCCAGGCCTATGTCTTCGCGGTACTGACTTGCATGTACCTCAACGACGCTGTCCATCCCGGAAGCCACTAAGGAATAACAGTCGCTTGCTTCCGGCCGGTCCTCCGTCGGAAGCGCAATCCTAAGCCGCAACACCATTCGAAGGAGTTCACACATGGAAGCGGAAGCAGCAAAGTACATCGGCGCAGGTCTCGCTTGCCTCGGCATGGCCGGCACGGCTCTCGGCCTCGGCAACATCTTCGGCAGCTACCTCTCTGGCGCGCTGCGTAACCCGTCGGCTGCTGACGGCCAGTTCGGCCGCCTCGTATTCGGCTTCGCCGTTACGGAAGCTCTGGGCATCTTCTCGCTGCTCGTAGCCCTGCTCCTCCTCTTCGCCGTCTAATATCGGCTGGAGTTTCGGCCGCGACCCGTCAAAAGGTCGCGGCCGCGCATATTCTTGAGTGCACCTGGAGGTGAGCATGTTTGTGACCGCGGCTTATGCCCAGTCAACCACCACTGAAGGCGCCGAAGCACACGATGCCGCTGCGGCCGGTGAGGTGCACACCGAAACGGGTGTGGCTCACGAAGGCGAGGCTGGCTCCGGCGTGTTCCCGCCCTTCGATACGACCCATTTCGCATCGCAGCTGCTTTGGCTCGCGATCACGTTCGGCCTCTTCTATCTCCTGATGTCGAAGGTCATCATTCCGCGGATCGGCGGAATTCTGGAAACCCGTCACGATCGGATCGCTCAGGATCTCGATGAAGCGTCCCGCCTCAAGGGCGAAGCCGACGCTGCCATCGCTTCCTACGAGCAGGACCTGGCAGCCGCCAAGTCCAAGGGTCACAAGATCGCCGACGACGCCCGCGAATCCGCAAAGGCCAAGGCCAATGCTGACCGCACCGCCGTCGAAGCCGACCTTGCCAAGAAGATCTCGGCTGCAGAAGACCGCATCGCCGACATCAAGGCAAAGGCACTGGCCGACGTCGGCGCCATCGCCGAGGAAACCGCAACGGCTGTCGTGAAGCAGCTGATCGGCGGAACCGTCACCAAGGCCGAGATCACCGCTGCCGTCAAGGCATCGGGTGGCAACTGAGGAGCACTGAACTATGCATCTTGATGCAACTTTCTATGCCTTCGTTGGCCTGATCCTGTTCTTCGTCCTGATTGCCTATCTCAAGGTTCCGGGCATGGTCGGCAAGGCGCTCGACGCCCGCGCCGAAAAGATCGGCAACGAGCTGACCGAAGCCAAGCGCCTGCGCGAAGAAGCTCAGGGCCTCGTCGCTGAGTACCAGCGCAAGCGTAAGGATGCCGAAGCGGAAGCTGCCGGCATCGTCGCTGCCGCCCAGCGCGAAGCCGAAATGCTGACCGCGGAAGCCAAGCAGAAGACCGAGGAATACGTCGCTCGTCGCACGGCTCTTTCGGAACAGAAGATCAAGCAGGCCGAAAGCGATGCGATCAACGCGGTTCGTTCCGCTGCTGTCGATCTCGCGATTGCCGCTGCCGAGAAGGTCGTTGCCGCCAAGGCCGACGCCGGCGCTCAGAACGATCTGTTCAAGAAGGCACTTGGCGACGTCAAGGCGCGCCTGAACTAAGCGTTCGGACATTCCGATTGAAAGAGCCCCGCTTCGCGCGGGGCTTTTTTATGCCTGTCTGTAGAAGCTGCATTGGCCCGAAGGATGAGGCGCCAAGGTCCGCTGGGATTTCGGCAGGCGTCTCGCCTTCAGCTGCCGAAGCGAAGTAGTGCCAGCGTTCAAGGCCAAACGTGGCGCACGGCAGCATACGCGGCACCGGACGGCTGCTGACGCGAGAAAAGCTGTTGGCGAGATATGTCGGAACCGAAACCGAAACCGGAAGTGCCGGCGTGGCCCTCGCTACGTGGTTGCGCGGCGGTTAGCCGTCCTGGCGCAGCGGCCGGAAGCTCATGCGGTGCAGCGGGCAGGGGCCGTGGGTCTCAATGGCGCGACGGTGGGTCACCGTCGCATAGCCGGCATGGAGCGCAAAGCCGTAGCCGGGATGCGCAAGGTCGGCGCGAGCCATCATGCGGTCGCGGGTAACCTTGGCGACGATCGAAGCAGCGGCGATCGACAGCGACCGCGCGTCGCCCTTGACCACCGCCTTGGCGTGGCAGGAGAGGCCGGGCGGTACGTCGCGGCCGTCGACGAGCACGAAGCGTGCGTTCGAGGGCAGGCCGGCGACGGCCCGCCGCATCGCTTCGAGGCTTGCCTTGCGGATGTCGGTGGCGTCGATCGTGCCGGCCGACGCCGAGGCGATCGACACTTCGGATGTGGCGAGGATTTCTTCGAACAGTTTTTCGCGCGCCTGGGCCGTCAGCTTCTTGCTGTCGTCGAGTCCTGCGGGAATGGCGTCCGGATCGAGAATGACGGCAGCGGCAACCACCGGCCCCGCGAGCGGCCCACGACCGGCCTCATCCGCTCCGGCGACCGGCCAGAACCCATCGCCCTTGGCCGAAAGCTCGAAACTGAAATCGGGCGCTACGATGATATCGGGAAAAAGGGGAGAATCGGTCGATCTGCGAGACATAAGTCTAGATCGCATGATCGACCGATTCTCTTCAAGCCCCCAGGTCCGAGTGCGGCGGCGGACGGGGGATTACCGGGGCCCACGGCGGGTAAGGGGGCACCGGAACTGCTATGTGGTCTCAGGCGCCCGCCATCGGTCTTGCCTGGCGGGGCGATCATCTCTCACCGTGCGCCATTACGGGTAGCGACGGTTACCGAGACATCGGAAAGCCTTCAAAGAAGCGAGAGCTGCACCCCCGTTCCAAGCGGCGGCACGAAGAGATCGTCCCGCAGCTGCCGGCGCGTCGGGTTGAAGCCGAGACGCTTGACTGCCAGGTCGAAGCGGCGGCCGATCTGCCACGCATAAGGGCCGGCGCCCTTCATGCGTTTGCCGAACTCGGCGTCATAGTCCTTGCCGCCCCGCATGGAGCGGATGAGCGACATGACGTGCCGGTAGCGGTCCGGATAATTGCGCAGCAGCCAGTCGCGAAAGAGCGGGCTGACCTCGAGCGGCAGCCGCAGCAGCACATAGCTTGCTTCGGTTGCTCCGGCCGTCCTTGCACCTTCGAGCACACGCTCGATCTCGTGGTCGTTCAGAGCCGGAATGATCGGCGAAACGAGAACGCCGGCCGGGATTCCCGCTTCGGCAAGCATGCGGATCGCCTCCAGCCGCTTGCTCGGGGTCGAGGCCCGTGGCTCCATCGTGCGGGCCAGTTTCCGGTCGAGCGTCGTGACGGAGATGCCGACGCGCACCAGTCCCTTTTCCGCCATCGGTGCCAGGATATCGATGTCGCGGGTGACCATCGCCGATTTGGTGACGATCATGACTGGATGGTTGGCATCCCGCAGCACCTCGAGGATCTGGCGCATGACCCGCCACTCCTTCTCGATCGGCTGGTAGGGGTCGGTGTTGGTGCCGATCGCGATCGGCCGCACCCTGTAGTCCTGCCGCGCCAGTTCGCGCTCCAGAAGCCGCGGTGCGTCCGGCTTGGCAAACAGCTTCGCCTCGAAGTCGAGGCCGGCCGAGAGGCCCATATAGGCGTGTGTGGGGCGGGCGAAGCAATAGATGCAGCCATGCTCGCAGCCGCGATAGGGATTGATCGAGCGGTCGAAAGAAATGTCGGGCGACTCGTTCCTGGTGATCACCGTGCGCGGCTTCTCGACCTGAACCTCGGTCTTGAAGGGCGGCAGATCCTCCAGGCTTTCCCAGCCGTCGTCGAACGTCTCGCGGCTGCGCGGTTCGAAGCGGCCGGACATGTTGATCCCGGCGCCGCGGCCGCGACGGCGATCGATATCGATCCGCAGGCCCGTTGCGCTCATCATCGCTTCGGCCACATCTGCCGTATTGGCGGGCGCAAGCGCACCCTGCCTGATCTGAGACAGCTCGGTCATTGGAATCTCCCCGGAATCAGATATTTGATCCCGTTTTGTTCTGATTATTTTCCTATCGCGAATGGAGGAACAATTCAAGAACAAAATTGGAGTTTCGAATTTGCCGATGAAGGTGCCGCTGCAGGCCGTGTCCCGGATGTAGCAATTGCCGTGCCGATGCGTTACGAGAAACCATGCTCACGATCATCATGGAAACCCGCGACAACGAGGCCGAACTGGCACAGACGCTTGCTGTGTTGGTGGCGGGCGCCGTGGAAGGCCTGGTCAGCGATGTGATCATCCTCGATCACGGCTCGAAGGACGGTTCGTCCGACGTGGCCGATGCCGCCGGATGCCGTTTCTGCCGGGATTGGGATCTCGCTGATGTGGTGGGCTCGGCGCGCGGCGAGTGGCTGATGTTGCTGGAGCCGGGTGCGCGCCCGATCGGCCGCTGGATCGATGAGTTGGCCGAGTACGTGTCGATGAACAAGGCACCGGCCCGTTTCTCCGGATCGAGACTACATCGCAAGCCTTTCTTCCGCCGGCTGACCGGGCGTGGAAAGCCGCTGGAGACGGGATTTCTCCTGCGCAAGAACGACGCGCTTGCGGCCGCCCGCGGCAACATGGGGCTGGATGCGATGACGAATGTCCGCTCTGTCCGCAGGCTTTCGACCGAACTCGTTCCGGCCTGGGTCGCTGTCGAAGCCAGGCGGTAACGCCGGTTCCCGCGCGAAAAAATTAAAGGTGCCAGTCCCTTAGGGGACGGCACCTCCAAGCGGCTCTCAAATGACCTTGTTTGGAAGATTTCTGTCCGGGCAGCATTCTGGCTGCCCGTCGTATCCAACATTTCATTCCGCCCGGGGGACAGAGGCGGAAGGGTCTTGCGGTGCGAGGAACGGAACGTGCGGCGGTCGTTCCTCGCTGTGTCAACGCTTGAAAACTATCGGGAGGCGAAGCGAGCGTCAGTTACTAAGGTAACAGGTCGGCCGGGCCGGAACGGTCCATGCTCTTCAGCCGCGTTTCAGGTGCTCGTCGAGCCGCGGCATGATCTCCACGAAATTGCAGGGCATGTGCCGGTAGTCGAGCTGCTGTTTGAGGATGCCGTCCCACGCATCGCGGCAGGCGCCGGGCGAACCCGGAAGGACGAAGATGAAGGTGGCGTTGGCAACGCCGCCGGTTGCGCGCGACTGGATCGTCGACGTCCCGATCTTCTCGTAGGAGATACGGTGGAAGACCTCGGAGAACCCGTCCATGCGCTTTTCGAACAGCGGTTCCAGCGCCTCGGGCGTCACGTCCCGCCCGGTGAAGCCCGTTCCACCTGTCGTGATCACCACGTCGATGGTGGGATCGAGCGTCCAGGCCTTCACCTGGTCGTAGATCTTCGTCTTGTCGTCGGGAACGATGGCGCGCGCCTCAAGGCGGTGCCCGGCGTCACGCACCCGCGCTTCCAACGTGTCGCCCGACTTGTCGTCGGCGCGCGTGCGGGTGTCTGAGACCGTAAGGATGGCGATCCCGACAGGAATGAAGGGGCGCTTTTCGTCGATGCCGGCCATGCTAATTCCCTTTGCCCACTGAATTGCAGGCGAGAACGTACCACCCGGGGTAGGCCTCTGAAAGAGCGCGCGCTGTCGCAGCCGCGCGCGCCTCGCTGTCGAAAAGCCCGAAGCACGTGGCGCCTGAACCGGACATGCGCGTGAGTGTCGCTCCGGCTTGCGTCAGCGCTTGGCAGACCTCGCCGATCACGGGTTCAAGGCTCTCTGCCGGCGGCTGCAGATCGTTGCGCATCGTGGCCATGGCGGAAATCCACTCGGCAACAGTTCCGGCACCGTGAAGCGCAGCGAGCGGCGGGTTCGTTTTGTTGGAGAGCGTCCGGAACACGACCGGCGTTGAGACGGCGACGAGCGGATTGACCAGCACGATCGGCAGGGCGGGGAAATCGTCGATCGGCGTGATCTCCTCGCCGATCCCCTTCGCCAAGAGAGGCTTGCCGGCAAGGCACATCGGCACGTCCGCCCCGAGCCGCAGCGCGATGGCGGCAAGGTGGGAAGGCTCGATCGTGGCGCCCCAGAGTTCGAGAAGCCCAAGAAGCGTCGCCGCGGCATCCGCCGACCCACCGCCGATGCCCGAGGCGAGCGGCAGGTTCTTTTCGAGATGCAGGTGAACCGGCCCGGCCGAGTCGGGGGCATGCGCCCGCAGTTCGGCGCGCAGCAGGTCTCGTGCCTTCAGAACCAGATTGCCGCCATCAGCGCCGGCATCCATCGGCAACGCGGCGGCAAACGCGCCCGATACGGTGAAGCGATCCGCATCCGCCCGCGAGAGACCAATGCGGTCGCCGCGATCGGCAAAAGTGACGAGGCTTTCGAGAAGGTGGTGGCCGTCGGCGCGCTGGCCGACGACGTGAAGGGCCAGATTGATCTTGGCGGGGGCTGCGCGCGTCAGCGCGAAGCCCTCGATGTCACCGTCCGACATGGAACGATCAGGACTTCTTGTCCGGCGCCGGTGCTTCCGGGGTCACCTTCTTCGGCGCAGTTTCCTTGGCGTCGGCCGAGGCGGGGACCGTTTCCTTGAGCGGCGGCAGCCCGTTCTCGATCTTTGCCTTGATCTTCGGGATCTCGGCTTCCTCGGGCTTCAGTTCGAGCGTCTGCGTCCACTGGAACACGGCCTCGAGCTTGCGGCCGACGCGCCAGTAGGCGTCGCCAAGGTGATCGTTGATCGTCGGGTCGCCGGCCATCAGTTCGGCCGCCTTCTCCAGCTCCACAACCGCGTCGTCGAAGCGGTTCATGCGGAAATAGGCCCAGCCGAGGGAATCGACGATATAGCCGTCATCCGGCTTCAGCTCGACGGCCTTGCGGATCATCTCCAGGCCTTCTTCGAGGTTGATGTTCATGTCGACCCAGGAATAGCCGAGATAGTTCAGCACCTGCGGCTGGTCTGGATTGAGCTCCAGCGCCTTGCGGAAGTTCGGCTCGGCCTTGTCCCAGAGCTTCTGGCGCTCGTATGCGATACCGCGCTGGAAGAACACGGTCCAATCGCTGCGCGTCGGCACGGAGCCGATCTGTTCGACGGCGCGATCGTAAAGCTCGCCCATCTCCTTGTAGTCCTTGGCGTCGGAAAGCACGCTGCCATAGGCGAGATAGTTGCGGATGTTCTTCGGATCGACGTCGATCAGCGCCTTCAGGTGCTTCTTCGCCTCGTCGACCTTGCCGATGCTGGCGAGGCTGAGGCCGAGCTGCAGTTCCGAAACGCGCCGCATCGGCGAGGTCTCGGGGATGGCCTTGTAGAGTTCGATCGCCTCGTTCGGCTTCTTCAGGTTTTCAGCGATGCCGCCGAGCATGACCAGGATGTCGGCGCTATCAGGGTCGAGCCGGCGCGCGGTCTGCAGGTAGAGCGAAACGATATCTTCGGCGCCGTCGCGGTTGAGTGCGGCACCGATCGAAAAGAGCACGGCCGCAGTGCCCTGGGTGGCGTTCTTGACCTGCTGTTCCTGCGGGACGCCGTTCTCGATCTCGGTCCTCAGCGCCTGCAGCGGCGTGTAGTTGTTGACCATGTTTTCGCCGACGGCGACGGTGTCGAGCGCCTTCTGCTTGTTGCCTTCGCGTGCCTCGAAACGGGCGAGCGCTTCCACTGCACGCATGAAGGTGTCGGGAGCGGCGCTTCCGCCCTCGCGGTCGAGAATGGCGTCGTTGAGCCTGCTGCGTGCCGTCTGCTTGTCACCCGCGGCAACCGCGATCGCGCCGGCATGGTAATTCTTGAACACGCGGAACCATTCGGGACCGTCGAGTTCCTTGATCTGGGCGAGCGCTTCCTTCGGCTTGCCCTGGCCGAATTTCGCCCAGGCAGAGAGCAGGCCGTTCATCAGCCGGTCGAGATCGTTCGGGCCCTGGTAGTTCAGAAGCTTCTGCGCGTTGCGATACTCGCGCTTGCGGATTGCTTCGATCGCGCGAATGACCGTCGTGATGCGCTCGACGGCCGGGTCGGACTTCAGCTGCTCGGCGATCTTCGCGCCTTCGTCGAATTGGCCCGCCATCAAGAGCGTGATCATCAGCCGCTGCTTGACGTCGTTGTTGTTGGGCTCGAACTGCAGCGCGATCCTGTAGAGTTCGGTGGCGGAAGCGAAGTCGCGGTCCGTATCGGCGGTGCGGGCAGCGAGAAACGCGCCGGAAAAGGTATTGACCGATTTGATGTCGAAGGGTTCGCTTTCCTCGGCGGCTGCGGCCTTCTCCTCGGCAAATGCCTGGTGGCCGCCGCTGACAGCAGCGAGAGCCAGCAGTGCTGCGCCGCTGAGGAGGCGGAGAATCGTCTTTTGCCGCATGTCAAACCTTTCGCGCCGATTGCTCGGCTTTCGCACCACTAAGGGTTGTTTCGGAGTCAGCCACATATTGCCCAACGCAACTCTTGAGGAACAGAATGGCTTTTTTGGCGCAACGCGGCAAGAAAATCCTGTCGTTCGTTCTGGCCTGCCCGGAGCCCGTCAGCTGACGCGATCGATGCAGAAGTCGATGACTTCCGTAAGCGCCGATTTCCAGGGTGACGCCGGCAGCGGCGCCAGCGCGTCGCGGGCAATCGTGCCGTAGTGCTGAGCGCGCGCGATCGTGTCGCTCAAGCCGCCATAGCGCTTGATCAGCCCGAGCGCCTTGTCGAGGTTGGCGTCGCTGCTGTCGCCGCCTTCGATCGCCTCGCGCCAGAAGGCGCGGTCTTCCGCCGTCCCGCGGCGGTAGGAGAGAATCACCGGAAGGGTGATCTTGCCTTCGCGGAAGTCGTCGCCGACGTTCTTGCCGAGATCGCTCGACGAGCCGCCATAGTCGAGCACGTCGTCGACGAGCTGGAAGGCGAGGCCGAGGTTCATGCCGTAGGATTTCAGCGCGTTGCGGTCGGATTTGCTGGTCTGGGCAACGATCGGGCCGACTTCGGCGGCCGCGGCAAAGAGCGCTGCGGTCTTGGCGCGAATGACCTGGAGATAGTCGTCCTCTGTCGTTTCCATGTTCTTGGCGACCGAGAGCTGCAGCACTTCCCCTTCGGCGATGACCGAAGCGGCGGTCGACAGCACGTCGAGCGCGTCGAGCGAGCCGACATCGACCATCATGCGGAAGGCCTGGCCGAGCAGGAAGTCGCCGACCAGCACGCTTGCCTGGTTGCCCCAGATCGTGCGCGCGGTGGACTTGCCGCGGCGAAGGTCGCTTTCATCGACGACGTCGTCATGGAGAAGCGTCGCCGTGTGCATGAATTCGACGCTGGTTGCGAGCTTGACGTGGGCGTCGCCCTCATAGCCGAACATCGCAGCGGAGGCGAGCGTCAGCATCGGGCGCAGGCGCTTGCCGCCCGAGGAAATCAGGTGGTTGGCGACCTCAGGAATCATCTGAACGTCGGAGCCGGCCTTCGACAGGATGAGCTGGTTGACGCGCTCCATGTCCGCCGCTGTCAGGTCAACGAGCGGCTTTACGGACGCCTGTTTGTTTTTGCTGTCTTCCAGCGGTATCACTACGCCCACACCGGGACTCCTGTTTTCATTGTCGCTTTCGACAATAGGAAGGGGTGTCCCGTGCGGCAAGAGGCGAATTGTCCCGCTTGCTGAAATAGGACAGGAAAAACCGCCGGATGAAGGAATTGATCCGTACCAACGATGCCGTCCTGCTCTCCTTCGCCGAGAGCCTGATGAAAGACGCCGGCATCGCAAGCCTGATTGCCGATCAGGGGATGAGCATTCTCGAGGGCTCGCTTGGCCTCTTGCCCCGCCGCTTTCTGGTCGCCGAGGAAGACGCGGATGCCGCGCGCCGGATCCTGATCGACGCCGGGCTCGAGGCGGAGTTGCGATCGTGAGTTCGGTTCCGGCTCCGGCGGCCGCAACCGAGACCGTCGATGCCTTTCACCGCGGCAAGTTCCATGTCGTCCAGCCGCTCGGCCAGGGCCACCGGTCGGGCATGGACGCCATGCTCTTGGCGTCGCTCGTCGCATCGGATCGTCCCTGCCGCGTCGCCGATCTCGGTGCCGGCGCGGGTGCGGCCGGCATGGCGGTTGCTTCGCGGATCGACGATGCGGAAGTGGTACTGGTGGAACGCTCGCCCGTTATGGCGGAGTTTGCCCGCCGCAGCCTGGCGCTCGCAGAAAATGCCCGCTTTGCGCAGCGCGTCTCGGTCGTCGAGGCCGACGTTTCGTTGACAGGTAAGGCGCGCGTCGCGACGGGCCTGGCGGATGACAGCTTCGACCATGTGATCATGAACCCGCCCTTCAACGATGCCTCCGACCGCAAGACGCCGGATGCGCTCAAGGCCGAGGCCCATGCGATGAGCGACGGGCTGTTCGAGATCTGGGTGAAGACGGCAGGCGCGATCATGAAGCCGGGCGGGCAACTGTCGCTGATCGCCCGGCCGGAATCGGTCGCCGAGATCATCGCCGCCTGTGGCCGCCGCTTTGGCGGTATCGAGATCACGGCGCTGCATCCGCGCGTCGGTGAAAATGCCGTGCGCATCCTGGTGACGGCGATCAAGCAGAGCCGCAAGCGGCTGGTCCTCCGCGCGCCGCTCGTCATGCACGAGGAGGGGCATCGCTTCGCCGACCATGTCGACGACCTCAACAATGGCCGCGCCGCCTATCGCCGCCGTTGATTTACCGTATGCGGCATTGCGTTCGCCGCGTCAGTGCATACATGGCATGGAAGAGCCCCTGACGACGATCCGGGCAGGGGAGGCGAAGCGTTCCGCTTATCGCCAATGAGACGCGGTCACGTCTTTGATTTCCGGCTGTTCCGGCCCAAGATCATAGGCATGGCCCAGCAGGCAGGAGTTGAAATGAAGGCGTTCCTGAGACGGTTGTTGCCCAAGCGTTTTCGCAAGGAAGGCGTGACGATCCCCGTCGTCCGGCTCCACGGCGCGATCATGGCCGGCGGTGGGCAATTTCGGCCGGCGCTCAACCTGGCAACGGCCGCTCCGCTTCTCGAAAAGGCCTTCGCAATCAAGGAGGCTCCGGCGGTTGCGATCTCCGTCAATTCGCCCGGCGGCTCGCCGGTGCAGTCGCGGCTGATCTACCAGCGCATCCGCGATCTCGCCCAGGAGAAGAAAAAGCGCGTGCTGATCTTCGTCGAGGACGTCGCCGCATCCGGCGGCTACATGATCGCGCTTGCCGGTGACGAAATCATCGCCGACCCGACCTCGATCGTTGGCTCGATTGGCGTTGTCTCCGGCGGCTTCGGTTTTCCGGAACTCCTGAAGAAGATCGGCGTCGAGCGGCGCGTTTACACCGCCGGTGAAAACAAGGTGATGCTCGATCCGTTCCAGCCGGAGAAGGAAAACGACATCGCTTTCCTGAAGAACCTGCAGCTCGATATCCACGATACCTTCATCCAGATGGTCAAGGCCCGCCGCGGCCAGCTGCTCGCCGACGATCCCGATATCTTCTCCGGTCTTTTCTGGACCGGTCGGCGCGGGCTGGAGCTCGGCATCATCGACGGGCTTGGCGACCTGCGCGGCGAGGTGAAGAAGCGCTATGGCGACAAGGCGCGCCTCGAACTCATTCAGCCGGTGCGCAGCCTTTTCGGCCGCCGGCAGAGCGGTGCCGCCGTCGCCGGCGCGATCGCTGCTCCATTGGCCGCTTCCGCAGCGGTGGGACTTGCCGAAGCCATCGAGGAAAGGGCATTGTGGGCCCGGTTCGGGCTTTGATGCCTGCCCGGCCTGACATGTCCTTGGAGGGAAAATGCCGCAACTCATCCTGCTCCTGATCGCAGGTTTCGTCTTCTGGCTCGGCTATCGCAAGTTCGTGGCGGATGCCCAGAAGCTGACGCGCCGGCGCGAGCGGGCGCGTCGCGAGGAGCAGACCGGGGCCCAGGGAACATTGGTGAAGGATCCGGAAACCGGCGAATACAGACTGAAGCGCGACGGCGAGTGAGGGCGGTCTGAACGCGTCAGTGTGGCGGCGGTCTATTTGCCTGCCCGCTGCCGTAGCGCTTGACCCCTGTCATCAGGCGTGGCACCTGTCCGGCACATTTTCCAGAAGAAATCCGGACGCGATCCATGACCACTCTGCCTGATCATATGAACCCGAAGCGCTCGTTTCAGGCTCTGATCCTGACACTCCACAACTACTGGGCCGACAAGGGTTGCGCCGTGCTGCAGCCCTACGACATGGAAGTGGGCGCCGGTACCTTCCATCCGGCAACGACCTTGCGCGCATTGGGCCCGCGTCCCTGGCGCGCGGCCTACGTCCAGCCGTCGCGTCGCCCGACCGATGGCCGCTACGGCGAAAACCCGAACCGCCTGCAGCACTACTATCAGTATCAGGTGATCCTGAAGCCGAACCCGTCCAACCTGCAGGAACTCTATCTCGGTTCGCTCGAGGCGATCGGCCTCGACCCGCTGCTGCACGATATCCGCTTCGTCGAGGACGACTGGGAAAGCCCGACGCTCGGCGCCTGGGGTCTCGGCTGGGAATGCTGGTGCGACGGCATGGAAGTCTCGCAGTTCACGTACTTCCAGCAGGTCTGCGGCATCGAATGCTCGCCGGTCTCGGGCGAACTGACCTACGGTCTCGAACGCCTGGCCATGTATGTGCAGGGCGTCGACAACGTCTACGACCTGAACTTCAACGGCCGCGAGGGTGCCGAGAAGATCAGCTATGGCGACGTCTTCCTGCAGGCCGAACAGGAATATTCGCGCTACAATTTCGAATACGCCAATACCGCGATGCTGCATCAGCATTTCATCGACGCAGAGGCCGAGTGCCAGGCGTTGCTGGCTGCCGGCGCTCCCGGCGACAACAGCAACAACCACCTGCACAAGTGCGTCTTCCCGGCCTATGACCAGTGCATCAAGGCGAGCCACGTGTTCAACCTGCTCGACGCCCGCGGTGTGATCTCGGTCACCGAGCGCCAGAGCTACATCCTGCGCGTACGCACGCTCGCCAAGGCCTGCGGCGAAGCCTTCCTGTTGACCGACGCCGGTGGCGCGAACCTCAGCCGGGACGCCGCTTGAGCATTGAACCGTCCGGCCTTGTCGTTCACATCAACGGCTGGCCGGGCACCGGCAAGCTGACAATCGCGCGCCACCTTGCCGAAAGGTTGGGCGCGCGGCTCGCCGACAATCACACGCTGATCAATCCGGCCGAGGCGCTGTTTGCCCGCGGCACGCCGCTCTACCGGTCGCTGCGGGCGGCGATCCGCGAAAGCGTGTTCGAGCACGTCGCCAAGGCGCCGGCCGAGCAATCCTTCGTCTTCACCGATGCACTCTCGGACGATGCCGCCGATAGCCGCGCCTTCGAAGACTATGCAGCACTCGCGCAAAGACGGGGTGTGCGCTTCGTCGCGGTCGTCATCGATTGCGATCTTGAGGAGAACTTGAAGCGGCTGACGCGCGCGGGCCGGGCCAAGCAGCACAAGCTCACCGATCCCGAGGTGCTCCTCGGATTGCGGCGCGCCCACAGGCTGTTGCGCGGCAACGGCGACCTGCTGATCGAGATCGACGTCACTGGTCTGGGCGCGGATGAGGCGGCAGAAGCAATCGTGTCGCAGATCAAGGGGCGGTCGACGGTCAGATGATCCGGGTGGCGCCGACGTCGTTCTTGCAGAACGGTTTCATCGTCGGGTAGGCGCCGGTATAGACTTGACCGGAATAGGTCTGCAGGGCGCGGCGAACACCGGCCGGCCGTTCGGGCGAGTGAGCGCTCGCATAGGCAACGAAGAGCGCCGAAAAGGCGATCACGTTGATGAGAGTTGCGAGCGTTTTCATGGTCTTCACTTCGGTTCCGGGTTGTTCGATGAAACGACTATCGCCGATCGCCGGCGGGTCCGCCGTTACCATTGGAACAGGAATCGAGAGGTTTTCGCCTGCCGAGGCGTTGCTGCGGTGAACAGTCTGTTCACGCTGCAGGTGGCAATTGGGGAGGAGTGCGTTTCTCGGCCCGATTGCTGCAGAAAGCGCTATGAAGCTGAGAAGCGAATGCTAATCTCTGCGCGAGTTTTTTGGAGGGTGCCCTATGATCGGTCTGGCAATCGCCGTCGTCGTGATCCTGTATCTGGTTTTCGTCTATAACGGTCTCGTCAAGGCGCGGCAGATCGCCGAGGAGGCGTGGTCCGGCATCGATGTGCAGTTGAAGCGCCGCGCCGATCTGATCCCGAACCTGATCGAAACCGTGAAGGGCTACGCCGCCCACGAAAAATCGACGTTCGAAGAAGTCATTGCCATGCGCAACCGCGCGCAGGCGGTGCCAGCAGGCGACGTCGAGGGGCGGGCCCAGGCGGAAGGTGCGCTCTCCCAGGCGCTCGGCAAGCTGTTTGCGCTGGCCGAAGCCTATCCGGACCTCAAGGCCAACGAGAACTTCGCCGAGATGCAGCGCTCGCTGGAAACGATCGAGGGCGAGATCCAGATGTCGCGCCGCTACTACAACGGTGCGGCCCGTGACCTGAACGTCAAGGTCGAGAGCTTCCCGTCGAACCTGATCGCCAACGCCTTCCGCTTCGTCAAAGCCGGCTACTTCGAAATCACCAACGAGGCCGACCGCGCGGTGCCGCAGGTCAAGTTCTGACCGCCACGCTTCCCGAACATTCCTCGCCGCGGGATCCCGCCGCGGCGCCATTCGCATCAAGAGACCCATTCGATGACCTCCGATAGCATGAAAAAACTGACCATCCTGCCGACCGACCATCCGCTCCGCGGCCATGTCCGCCCGCCGGGCTCGAAGTCGATCACCAACCGGGCGCTGCTTCTGGCCGGCCTTGCCAAGGGCACGAGCCGGCTGACCGGTGCCCTGAAGAGCGACGACACCCGCTACATGGCGGAAGCCTTGCGCGCGATGGGCGTCGAGGTCAGCGAGCCCGATGAGACGACCTTCGTCGTCACCAGCACGGGCAAGTTGCTCCCGCCGGCAGCTCCCTTGTTCCTCGGCAATGCCGGAACCGCGACACGCTTCCTGACGGCGGCGGCCGCTCTCGTCGATGGCACTGTCGTGGTCGATGGCGACCAGCACATGCGCAAGCGGCCGATCAAGCCCTTGGTCGAGGCACTCGGCACGCTCGGCGTCGAAGTCACCTCCGAGACCGGCTGCCCGCCGGTCACCGTCAAGGGCACCGGCGGTTTCCCGGCCGGCCGCGTCGTCATCGATGCCGGCCTTTCGAGCCAATACGTCTCGGCCCTGCTGATGGCGGCTCCCGGCGCCAAAGGTCCGGTCAGCATCGAGCTTGCCGGCGACGAGATCGGCGCGCGCGGCTACATCGACCTGACCGTCGCCGCCATGCGCGCCTTCGGCGCCGAAGTCGAGCAGGTGAGCCCGTCCGTCTGGCGGGTTGCGCCGACCGGCTACAAGGCAGCCGACTATGTCATCGAGCCGGATGCTTCGGCGGCGACCTATCTCTGGGCTGCGGAAGTCCTGACCGGCGGCGCCATCGATCTCGGCGTTCCGGCGGACGCCTTCTCGCAGCCGGATGCCCGCGCCCATGCGGTGATCGCGAGTTTCCCGAACCTGCCCGCCACTATCGACGGTTCCCAGATGCAGGACGCGATCCCGACGATCGCCGTGCTTGCAGCCTTCAACAACACGCCGGTGCGCTTCGTCGGTCTCGCCAACCTGCGCGTCAAGGAATGCGACCGCGTGCGTGCCCTGTCGCTCGGTCTGACGGCGATCCGGCCGGATCTGGCGCATGAGGAAGGCGACGACCTGATCGTCTCCTCCGATCCCACGCTTGCCGGCCAGACCTTGCCTGCCTCGATCGACACCTTCGCCGACCATCGCATCGCCATGAGCTTTGCGCTTGCCGGCCTGAAGATCCACGGCATCACCATCGAAGATCCCGGCTGCGTCGCCAAGACCTATCCGGCCTATTGGGACGCGCTCGCTTCCCTGGGGGTCGAATTCAGCGGCGACCGGCCTTGATATCGGGCGGGAAGCGGGGCGGCGTCTGCGGTTTCCGCGCGCATCCCGCTCTCACCCATAAGAACCGATCTCGTGCCTTGAACCTCAACCGGAAGAAAGCTTGATCCGTATGCCTCGTTTCGCTGCCGCATTTGCCGTTCTGGTGTTTTTGCTGGCAACGGCGGGGGCTGGTCGGGCGGAGGAGGTCTTCTCCGCCTATCGCTCCGTCATCGATGTCGCGAAGGACGGCACGATGACGGTGACCGAGACGATCACCGCGACGGTCGAGGGCAACAAGATCCGTCGCGGCATCTATCGCGATATGCCTTTGACTTTCACGGACGCCAAGGGCAAGCGCAACAAGGTCGATTTCAAGCTGCTCTCGGTGGAGCGTGACGGTGAGCAGGAATCTTACCGCACCGAGACGATCAGTGGCGGCATCCGCATCTATACCGGTTCGGCTGAGGTCTTTCTGGAGCGGGGCGAGCATACCTTCCAGTTCACCTACGAAACCGGCCGGCAGATCCGCTTCTTCGACGATCACGACGAACTCTATTGGAACGTCACAGGCACAGAATGGGACTTCCCGATCGACGAGGCAAGCGCGACCGTGACGTTGCCGCAGGGTGTCAGGGCCGAAGCGCTCGACTACTTCACGGGCGGCTATGGCGCGACCGGCAAGGATGCGCGCGCTTCCAGGGACGGCAGTGAGATCTTCTTTGCCACCACCCGCCGTCTCGATCCCCGCGAAGGCCTGACGATCGCGATCAAGATGCCGAAGGGCAGCATCGACAGGCCTTCCTCCAGCCAGGAAAATGCCTGGTGGCTGCACGACCATCTGGCGCTCGTCATCGCCGGCGCAGGCCTGGCCGTCGTCCTTCTCTACTATAGCCAGGCCTGGCTCAGGGTCGGGCGTGACCCGCACCGCGGCGTCATGGTGCCGCGCTGGGATCCGCCGGAGGGCATCTCGCCGGCTCTGGTCAACTATATCGACAACAGGGGCTTTTCCGGCGAAGGCTGGACGGCGCTGTCGGCGGCCGCACTCAATCTCGCGGTCAAGGGACACGTCGTTCTCGAAGACCTGAAGAACGCCATCGTCATTGCCGCCACCGGCAAGAAAGCCGACGAAAAACTGCCGACCGGCGAGGCGGCGGTGATGAAGGCGGTCAATGCGAGCGGCGGCAAGCTCACCATCGACCGCGCGCATGGCACCCGGGTGCAGGCGACCGGCGCCGATTTCCGCAACGCCATGGAGCGCGAGCATCGCGGCAAGTATTACCACGCCAACAGCGGTTACATCGTTGCCGGCGTCATCCTCTCGGTGCTGGCCGTCGCGGGGGTGTTTCTCTTCGGAGACCTCAGCGATGACAGTCTGCCGCTGGTGATCGTTCCCGTCTTCATCGCCTTCTTCGTCTCGATCCTCGCCGTCTCCTTCGGTAAGTCGCTGCGACGGGAGAAGAGCCTGATGAGCCGGATCATGTCGATCGTCGTGGTCGCCTTCATCGGCTTCGTCGCCTTCACGATCTTCTCGGCCATCCTCGCCACCGTCTTCTATTCGGCCGCCGAAACCGACGAGCTGCCGCTGCTCTTTGTCATTGGCGCGATCGTGCTCGTCAACGTGCTGTTTTTCTTCCTGATGGGGGCGCCGACGCCGCTTGGAACGCGGATGATGGATGGCATCGACGGGCTCCGGCAATATATGACGCTCGCCGAGAAGGACCGGATGAACATGCAGGGGGCGCCCGAAATGTCGCCCCGGCATTTCGAGACGCTGCTCCCTTACGCCGTGGCGCTCGGCGTCGAGAAGCCGTGGACCGAGACCTTCGATCGCTGGCTGCTGGCCGCGGCGGCGGGGGCGGCTGCGGCCGCCGCTTATCAGCCGGGCTGGTATCACGGTGACGGCTTCGGCTCGAGCACCTTCGGCGATCGCATCGGCGGTTTTGCCGGATCCATGGCCGACACGATGACGTCCTCCCTGCCGCCCCCGCCGAAGTCGTCATCGTCAGGCTTTTCGACCGGCGGCGGCTTCTCCGGCGGTGGCGGTGGCGGCGGTGGTGGCGGCGGCTGGTAAATCCGCCGCGCACTTGCCCTTGGAAAGCCAAATTCATCGCGGCGCTTGGTGACAATCTTGCCAGAGATTGCTAAGTCCGCCGCAACCGTCAGGAACAGAAAAAGTCACTCCCATGCCCGATCTTCTTATCGAACTCCGCTCCGAGGAAATTCCTGCCCGCCTGCAGCGCAAGGCGGCCGGCGACCTCAAGAAGCTGCTGACCGATGCCCTGGTCGAAGCGGGCCTGACCTATGAGGGTGCGCGCGAATACTGGACGCCGCGCCGGCTGACGCTTGATATCCGTGGCCTCAACGCCCGCTCCGCCGATGTTCGCGAAGAGCGCAAGGGTCCGCGCACCGACGCCAACGAGAAGGCGATCGAAGGCTTCCTGCGCGGCGCCGGCCTTTCCTCGATCAGCGAGGCGCATGTCCATAGCGACCCGAAGAAGGGCGACTTCTACGTCGCCCACATCGTCAAGCCGGGACGCCCCGCCGAAGAGATCATCGCCGAGGCGATGCCCGAAATCATCCGCAATTTCCCCTGGCCGAAGCCGATGCGCTCCGGCGTGGCCTCGGCCAAGCCCGGTGCTTTGCGCTGGGTCCGCCCGCTGCAGTCGATCGTCTGCACCTTCGGTTCTGAAACCGACGAGACCCAAGTGATCGCGTTTGAAGTCGACGGCATCGTCGCCTCGAACGTCACCTATGGTCACCGCTTCCATGCACCCGAAGCGATCACGGTCCGCCGCTTTGCCGACTATGCCGAGAAGCTAGAAAAGGCGAAGGTCGTTCTCGATGGCGAGCGCCGCAAGGAAATGATCCTTGCCGACGCGCGCAACGTCGCCTTCGCCAACGGCCTCGAACTCGTCGAAGACGAAGGCCTGCTCGAAGAGGTCTCCGGCCTCGTCGAATGGCCGCAGGTGCTGATGGGCAGCTTCGAGGAAGCCTATCTCGAAATCCCCTCGGAAATCATCCGGCTGACGATCAAGACCAACCAGAAGTGCTTCGTTACCCGCGCACCGGGTGCAGACACGCTCTCCAACAAGTTCATTCTCGTCTCGAACATCGAGGCGAAGGACGGCGGCAAGGAGATCGTGCACGGCAACGGCAAGGTCGTGCGCGCCCGCCTGTCGGACGCAGCGCACTTCTGGCACCGCGACCAGGGCAACCTGCCGGACCTCGAAACGCTGGAAGCATCGGCGAAGACGTTCAATCTTGATCTTGCCAAGCCGCTCGACCAGCGCATGGCCAAGCTCGATGCGCTGAACGTCACCTTCCATGCCAAGCTCGGCACCCAGGGCGAGCGTGTCGCCCGCATTCGGGCGCTAGCCGGTGAACTCGCCAAGGTGACCGGTGCCGACGCCAAGCTCGTCGACCGCGCGGTCGTGCTCGCCAAGGCGGACCTGCGCACCGAAGCCGTCGGCGAATTCCCCGAGCTTCAGGGCATCATGGGTCGCAAGTATGCATTGCTTCAGGGTGAAGATGACGCAGTGGCCACGGCGATCGAAGATCACTGGAAGCCGAACGGTCCCTCGGACCGTGCGCCGACCGATCCGGTTGCAGTGACCGTGGCACTTGCCGACAAGCTCGACACGCTCGTCGGCTTCTGGGCGATCGACGAAAAGCCGACCGGCTCGAAGGACCCCTTCGCGCTGCGCCGCGCAGCACTCGGCGTCATCCGTCTGATTCTGGAAGGCAAGGCGCGCCTGGCGCTGTTGCCCGCTTTTGAAACGGCGCTCGTCGCCCTTCGCGCGCAGAAACCGGCACTTTCGGATGACGTTTCGGCCGATCTGCTTTCCTTCTTCCATGATCGCCTCAAGGTCTACCTGCGCGACCTCGGCGCCCGTCACGACCTGATCGACGCCGTACTGATGCCGGATGCCGACGACCTGCTGATGATCGCCCGTCGTGTGGAGGCGCTGACCGCCTTCATCACCGACGAGGAAGGCCGCAACCTCTTGGCCGGCACCAAACGCGCCACCCAGATCCTCGCCGCCGAAGAGAAGAAGGGCACTGCCGTCGCCGACGCTGTCGATGCCGGCCTCTTCCGTCTCGATGCCGAAAAGGCGCTGCACCAGGCCGTCGAAATTGCTTCGGCTGAAGCGCGCGACGCGGTCGCCAAGGAAGACTTCCGTTCGGCCATGGAAGCGCTGGCCAAGCTGCGCGAACCGGTTGACCAGTTCTTCAACGACGTGCTCGTCAACGACGATGATGCGGCAATCCGTGCGAACCGTTTGGCGCTGCTCGGCCTGATCCGCTCGGCCACCGGTACGGTCGCGGACTTCTCGAAGATCGTCGGATAAGGCGTGATGCCGCCGGGAGACC
>NZ_JTLA01000093.1:0-26695 GCF_000799055.1 Ensifer sp. ZNC0028 | reverse complement strand
GCTACGGGCAGGCGCCAGCCCCGCTGCCGAGCCGCGCTGGCTGGCGCCCTTCGTTCTCGCCTGCCTGTTTCTTCTCTGCCTGCTGCCGCTCTTCAGCCTGGCGAAGGCCGGTTTTTCCGGGCTCGTCTCCGGCCGGTCGATCGGGGTGCTCACGGAGCCCGCGACCTTTGCGGCGATCCGCAACACGCTGATTACGGCAACCGGCGGCATGGCCGTCTCCGTCGTCATCGGCGCGCTCTTTGCGTTCTCGGCGGCGCTGACGGATGTGCGCGGCAAGCTTACGCTCAGCTTCGCCTTCATGCTGCCGATGATGATCCCGCCGCAGGTGACGGCCCTTGCCTGGGTGGAAATGACCGGGCCGGCGAGCCCGCTGTTAAAGACGCTCGGCATCGCGCCGCCGCTCGGCAGCCCGCAACCGCTCTATTCGCTGGCTGGCATCTCGCTGCTTCTCGGCGTCCAGCATGCGCCGCTGGTCTTCCTGGCGCTGAAAGCGGGCCTATCGGCCTCGCCGCGCGACGGAGTGGAGGCGGCACGGCTTGCCGGCGCCACGCCGTTTCGCGTCTTTCGCGACATCGTTGCGCCGCTGTCGCTGCCGGGGCTGATTGCCGGAGCGGCGATCGCCTTCGTTTCCGGCGTCGGCAATTTCGGCATTCCGGCGATCCTCGGCATTCCCGCAGGGATCGAGGTGCTGCCGACGCTGATCTATACGCGGCTTGCAAGCTTCGGCGCCGGCACCTTCGGCGAGATCGCGCTGCTCTCCAGCCTGATCGCCTTCATTGCCGCGGCCGGCTTGATGCTGCAGCAGAAGGCGCTTGTCGGCCGGGACTACCGCATCATCGGCCTCTCGGGGGCGAATGCCGCCTTTTCGCTCGGCCGCTTCCGCCTGGTCGTCGAACTTGTCCTCTTGGCGATCCTGCTTCTCGTGCTGGTGGCGCCGCTCGCCGCGCTTGTGGCGAGCTCGCTGGTGCCGGCCTATGGCGTGCCGCTCAACCTTCAGACCGTGTCGCTACGCGCTTACGAAGAAATCCTCTTTCGTCAGTCGATGACACTGAAGGCGCTCGGCAATTCCACGTTCCTTGCCATCAGTGCAGCACTCGGCCTGCTCGCGGTCTCGGTGCCTGCGGCCTATCTCATGACCCGGCGCAAGGGGTGGCTTTCGAATACGCTCGGCATCCTGATCGAGATCCCCTATGCGCTGCCGGGCATCGTGCTTGCGGTCGCCTTCATCCTCACCTTTGCCGCACCTTTGCCGATCCTCAAGGTCTCGCTCTACGGCACCATCTGGATCATCCTGATTGCCTATTTCTCCTCGTTCCTCGCCGTCAGCCTCAAGCCTGTGATGAGTGCTTTCCTGCAGATGGACCCGTCGCTGGAAGAGGCGGCGCGTCTCGCGGGTGCCGGTTTCTTCAGGCGGATGCGCGATGTGATCCTGCCCTTGGTGGCGCCGGCGGCGGGGGCTGCGATCATCCTCGTCTTCCTGATTGCCGCCAACGAGCTGACGGTCTCGGCGCTGCTCTGGTCGGCCGGCACCCAGACGCTCGGCGTCGCCATCTTCAATCTCGACGACAGCGGCTCGTCGGACCTGGCCGCAGCCCTTTCGGTGCTCGTGGTCGTCATGGTCGTGGTGCTGATGGCGGCACTCGAGGCGCTCGCAAACTATCTCCCGGAAGGCGTGCTGCCATGGCGCAACTGATCCTCAACCACCTCACCAAGGATTTCGGCGGCGGCCGGCCGGCGGTGTCTGATGTGTCGCTGACGGTGCGGGAGGGCGGCTTCCTGGCGCTGCTCGGGCCGTCCGGCTGCGGCAAGACGACGGTGCTCAGGATGATCGCCGGCTTCGAGCAGCCGAGCGACGGCTCGATCGATTTCGGCGAAAGGCGGCTTTCGGATGCCGCGCGGGCGCTGCCGCCGGAGCGGCGCAACATGGCGATGGTGTTCCAGTCCTATGCGCTCTGGCCGCACATGACGGTGGCCGAAAATGTCGGCTATCCGCTGAAGGTGCGCGGCATTTCGGGCTCGGCGTGGCAAAGGAGCGTCGCCGATGCTCTGGCGCTGGTAAAGCTCACCGACTATGCCGACCGCCGACCCGCAGCCCTTTCCGGCGGCCAGCGCCAGCGCGTGGCGCTCGCCCGCTGCCTGGTGACTTCGCCGGACGTCGTGCTGCTCGACGAACCGCTTGCCAATCTCGACCAGCATTTGCGCAAGTCGATGGAGGAGACCTTCCGTATCTTCCACGAGCGCTCGGGCGCAACGATGATCTATGTGACGCACGATCAGGCGGAAGCGATGGCGCTTGCGACCGATGTCGCCGTGATGTCCGAGGGGCGGCTGATGCAAATGGCGCCGCCGGCCGAGATCTACGCCAGGCCCGAAGGCGCCATCGTCGGCGGCCTCATCGGCCGCGGCTCGGTGCTCAAGCTCGCGTTACCGGAGGGCGCGCCGCGCGCGCTCGAATGGCCGCTACTGCGGACAGCGCTTGCCGGCGTCGGCATGGAAGATGCTGGCGATGGCGCTGTTCGTGACGTCCTCGTGCGCCCGGAACATGTACGCCACGACGGCGAGGGCATGGCGCTCCGCGTTGTCTCCTGCGTCTTCGAGGGGGAGCGTTTTGCCCTGACCTTGGCTTTGCCGGATGGCCAGTCGTTGAAAGCCTATGGTGACAGGGCGATCATGCCGGGAGACACGGCGCGGTTCGTGATGAGCCAGGGATGGCGGCTCTAGGCCCGGTTGGCGTCAGTCGCAATCGGGCTTGTCGAGTTCGACCTCGAACTGGCGTGGGCCGACGACGCCCGGCTTTGCAGGCAGGCCGACGATCCTTGCGATGACCGTGCATTTGCCGGCGACGACGGCATAACGGTCGCGGCCCTGGCTGATGACCTTGTCGATCGGGTGTTTGGGAACGGCGACGGCGACCGCGTTGATGACCGCGTTCAGCTCGCGGGCCCGCTGAAAATTCGGTGCAAGCGCGGCCGTGGCCTGACCGGCGGCAAGGAGGAGGGCGAGGCAGGCGACGGCGGATCGGACAAACATGGCAAGCTCCTGTTTTCAAGTGAAGGAAGCATGACGCCCTGACCCCTTCAAGTGGCTGGGCTCGGCAGCCTGTGACGACTGACGGGATTCCGCCATTTGCCGCGCCAGCCCACAAAATTCTTCGCACCACGAAATAAACCATTGAGTTAAATGAAACCGGTTGTTATAAACAATCAGTATCCCGCTTAAACGCGGCTCAGGAGGAACGGGGCGGTCGCCTCATCGACAGGAGGATAAGATGAAGCTTTATCAGGGCATGGGACCGAATTCGTATCGCGTGCGCATCTTCATGGCGGAGAAGGGCATCTCGCTGCCGATGGTGGATGTCGATTTCGCCAAGGGTGAGCACAAGGCGCCGGAGTTCCTGGCGGTCAATTCGCTCGGCCAGATCCCGGTGCTGGAGCTCGACGATGGCACGATTATTACCGAGAGCGTCGCGATCTGCCGTTATCTCGAAGAGACCAAGCGCGAGCCGCAGCTCTTCGGCCATGATGCCGTCAGCCGCGCCAAGATCGAGATGTGGAACCGTCGCGCCGAACTGGTCATCCTCGGCACGGTCGGCAATGTGGCGCTGCATTCGGATGCCTTCTTTGCCGAGCGGCTGACACAGTTTCCGGCCTTTGCCGAGACCGAGCGTGTGGCGGTGCCGAAGAAATGGGGCTGGCTCGACGACGAGCTTTCCGACGGTCGGCCGTATCTGGCCGGCGACCAGTTCTCGATCGCCGACATCACCGCCGGCGTCACCGCCTGGCTCTGCGACGTCTTCGATCTGGAGATCCCGGCCTCGGCGAAAAACGTCCAAGGCTGGCTGGAGCGGGTGCGCTCGCGGCCGAGCTTTGAGGCTTGAGAGTTGGTCAGGTGAGGGGCATTCCTGGCCCGTATTCGCGAGGCAGGATTAGCCCCTCATCCGGCCTGCCGGCCACCTTCTCCCCGTTTTGACGGGGAGAAGGAGACTCGCGGCGGCCGCTCGTTCCATCGGCCAATGGCAGCCGCAGTCTGCGCCAATCTGTCAGCCTCAGCCTCTGGCGGCAGCTCTCGATTGGGACCCAACCGTCGTCCTCGTCCCCTCTCCCCGCCTGCGGGGAGAGGGTTAGGGTGAGGGGCAGACATGTCCTAGGGCATTGATTATTATGTGGGTTTTTCCATTCCTTCGACGAAGCCTGATGGCCGATTTCTCGCCTTTGCGGACCCGCTAAAATTCATGTGTGGATAGGCGCGTCGCCCTTTTTGCTTGCCTTCTCCATGGCTTTTTTCAATTCCTAAAATACAAGCTGCCCGATTCGCCGCTGCCGGGCGCCCGCAAGGCGCTGGCTCTAGGAGACAAGCCATGACCGATTTCAAGAAGCCCACGATCACCGAAATGCGCCCGAAGATCACCGTGATCGGGGTCGGCGGCGGTGGCGGCAACGCCATCAACAACATGATCAACGAAGGGCTTCAGGGCGTCGATTTCGTGGTCGCCAACACCGACGCGCAGGCGCTCGCCATGTCGAAGTCGTCGCGCATCATCCAGCTGGGTGCAGCCGTGACCGAAGGCCTCGGCGCCGGCTCGCTGCCGGATGTCGGCCGGGCGGCGGCGGAAGAATCGATCGACGAGATCATGGATCACCTCGGCGGCACGCATATGTGCTTCGTCACCGCCGGCATGGGCGGCGGCACCGGCACGGGCGCAGCCCCGGTGATTGCGGCAGCCGCCCGCAAGGCCGGCATCCTGACCGTCGGCGTCGTTACCAAGCCCTTCAGCTTCGAGGGCAAGCGCCGCATGGAGACGGCCGAGCAGGGCATCGAGCGGCTGCGCGAGGCGGCCGATACCGTTATCGTCATCCCCAACCAGAACCTCTTCCGCATCGCCGATGCCAAGACCACCTTTGCCGATGCCTTCGTGATCGCCGACCGGGTGCTTTACTCCGGCGTCGGCTGCATCACCGACCTGATCGTCAAGGAAGGCCTGATCAACCTCGACTTCGCCGACGTAAAGTCGGTCATGAAGGGCATGGGCCGCGCCATGATGGGCACCGGCGAGGCGACCGGCGAGGGCCGGGCGCTGAAGGCGGCCGAAGCGGCGATCGCCAACCCGCTGCTCGACGAAGTGTCGATGCGCGGCGCCCGCGGCGTGCTGATCTCGATTTCCGGCGGCATGGACATGACGCTGTTCGAAGTCGACGAAGCCGCGACCCGCATTCGCGAAGAGGTCTATGACGAGGCCGACATCGTCGTCGGCTCGATCTTCGACCGCTCGCTCGACGGCACCTTCCGCGTTTCCGTCGTCGCGACCGGCCTCGATGGCGCACGCTCAGCCGCCAACCCGGCAAGCGCTGCCGTCGGCCAGCCGGCGTCAGAACCTGTTCCGACCCGCACGCTGCAATAGCATACGCATCCATCGCCTGCTTCAAGGACCCTCCCGATGTGATGACGCCATATCGGGAGGGTCCTTGCGTTTGGAGGCTTGAATGAGCGACGAAGGTATGCCCGCCGATGCGGCGGCAAAGCACGCGCCAACGGCCGCGGGCCGTGCGGCGAGAGCGGTGATGGCGGCCGAGGCAGTGCTTGCGGAACGCTTTCCGCAGGCAATCTTTGCGATCGTTGCGGGCTCGATCCTGCGCGGCGAGGGTACGGAAAGCTCGGACATCGACCTGGTGGTGCTGCACGAGGCCCTGCCGGCCGCCTGGCGGGAAAGCTTTCATTTCGACGGCTTTCCGGTCGAAGCCTTCGTGCACGATTTCGAGACGCTCAACTGGTTTGCCGACCAGGACATGGCGGGCGGCTGCCCGGTGCTTACGGACATGGTGGCGGGCGGCGTTGCGATCGGGCCTGAGCGGGTGCGTGCCGAAGCGCTCCAGGCCGAGGCGAGACAACGCCTGGAACGAGGCCCGGCGCCGCTGACACCGCAATTCCGCGACGGACTACGCTACCAGATCACCGACCTGGTGGACGATCTGCGCGATCCACGCCCGGCCGCCGAAATCCGCGCCATTGCCGCCGAACTGATGCGGCCGCTCGCCGACCTGATGTTGCTTGGCCGCGGGCGCTGGTCTGGGCGCGGCAAATGGCTGCCGCGGCTGCTCCTGCGGGCCGACGCGGTCCTTGCCGAGCGTTTCGACGCGGCCTTCCGCAACGCCAGCGCAGGACAGGCGGCCGATTTGATCACGCTGGCCGAAGAAGAGCTGGCGCCGCATGGCGGGCCGCTGTTTGCCGGGGATCGGCGGACGGCGCCGGCGGGTGCACGGCGTCCTGGTCCTCTCGTGGAGTGAATGCGCGGCCGGGACGTTCTCAGGCGAGCGCTGACAGAACTGACCGCTGCGAAGCGCTGGATGAGCTAGCAGCGACGGTGCGTGCAGAGGCGAGACCTTTGGCCATCACTCACTACGCGGAGGGCGTGGCTCCCGGCGCTCTGCTTCCTCGACCACCGAGAATGGAAGTTCCTCGTACATTGAGCGGTTGAATTCGGCAAAGGTCAGCCTGCCATCGACGAACACTTTGAAATAGCGCCGGCAGACGTCCTCCGCCATTTGCTCGCGACTGGAATAGGGCGTTCCCTCCAGCGCATCGTCCTTGAGGACAGGCAGGTACTCCGACACGCAGGCCTCGACATATTGCGGTTGCGCGTCCGGGCGCTTGCGCAGCGCCGACAGGGTCCATTCATATTTGGAATAGCTCATGTATTGCTCGGTTCGCGGCGCGAACAGGACGATTGCGACGATGCACAGGAGAGCGACGGACATGCTGCCGGCGACGAGACGAAGGTTCATTTATTCAATCGTATAAATTGTTGCCCATGCCTAGGTAAGACAACTTTAGCGGTTAGCAAGATGCACGCTTTCGCCTTGGGTGGTTTCACGAAATGTTCCTCCCCCAAATGGGGGAGGAGGCTACGAAAAAACCACTTTCGTGCTCGGACCGTTCTCCGATCGTTCGGCGTCTATTAGAGGTTGCGAAATTGGGCGCTCCCAATTGCACCGCTCGGCCGAAGCGGGGCGGGACGGTCAGGGCGCGATGCAGCGGCGGCGTGCCTATGTCGGTCCGCCTGCGGGGTAACGGCCAAAGACGTTTGGGATGGAAGCGGTGGCGGTTTGCGGGCGACGGCCGACCGTGACCGATGTCCTTCGCGCTGAATAGACGATGGCAAGTGTGGCGGCACTTCGGGTGCGGGTGCCGCCTTCAGTCAGAGATGGGGGGCGTGGGCAGCGCCCGGCCGAAGCACCGTTCCGCTTCCGGCGCGATCAAAGAGGAAAATCTTAAAGGGCGGCCAGCTGTTCGGCTGTTGCAACGATCTGCGTGTTGCCGAGCGAATGGTCGGCATATTTGAACACCAGGATGCTCATGACTGAGGCGACAAGGGCTACCAGGATGATGCGCATGGTGTTGCTCCGACTTCCTTCTTGCCCGGCCTTGATCCTTCGTTTCGCCGGGCGTTGATCGATCCGGAAGCCTTCAGCTTGCCGGTCAAAGGCCTTTCGGCCTTTCGTTGAACCTGTTCTAGCAAATGGCCGGGGCCGACTATTGTTCCCGCGGGGACAGCGGGAATCTGCGGGCGCATGCAGCTTTGCGGTGTGCTGCGGGCTGGTCCTTTTGAGAAACGGAAGGGCGCCGGGCGCAGCCATGCGCCTTCGGACGCCTGAGCATCCGCTCGGGTTCTTCTGCACGCTCGATGTCGGATTGGGGGATGGACGTCGGACGGCCCTAGAGGCCGAGGAGCCAGAAGAGGATGCCGAAGAGCACGATGAATGCGCCGACGGCGAGCAGGAAGCGGGCCATGCCGGTGTTGGTATCCTTCGTGCCGACGAGACAGTACCAGAGGTGATCGTTATCCATTCCCGAATGCTCCATCGAAAGGCGCTCCTGTCGCGCCCGCGTGGCCCACCATACACGCAAAGGTCGTCGCGGCACGTGGAATGATTGCGTGTCCTTGTCGCCGGATCGCGGTTGGCCGAGATGATGTCTTGGCGGCGGACGTTTATGCGCCCAAGCGGCGAGAGCAGGGTGGGCAGCTTTCGTTTCGTCACAGCACCGGCCTGTCCCCACCGCTGCCGCCAGCGTCTGTCTGCCTATCCCTCCGCGTCCGCCGTTTCGGCCGCCACCGGCTTTCGCGCCAGCGCCAGGTTCGCGGCGGCCGCTTCCGCCTCGGCTGCGCCGGCGGCGCCGGAGCGCACGGTGACAGCGTTGGAGGCGAGGTCGAGGCCGGCTTCGCGCAGCGCCGGCAGCAGGCGCTTCATCGACTCGCGCTGCAGGATGCTGGGGTTGCCGGGGCGGGCGGTGAATTTCAGCCGCACGACGAGGGAGTTTTCGGTGACGTCCTGGATGCCCTGCATCTTCAAGGGCACAAGGAATTCGCCGCCGATCTCGGGGTCTTCGAGCATGGCAAGTCCGACCTTCTTGATGGTCTTGCGGATTTTCTCGGGGTCGGCATCGCGCTCGAATTTCAGCTCGAACTTCACCGTGCTCCAGTCGCGGCTGAAATTGGTGACCGCCTGCAGCTGGCCATAGGGGATCGTGTGGATCTGGCCGTTCTGGTGGCGCAGCCGAAGCGAGCGCAGCGAAATGCGCTCGACCGTGCCCTTGAGCTTGCCGGTATCGACATATTCGCCGACGCGGAAGGCATCGTCGGCGATGAAGAAGATGCCGGAGACGACATCCTTCACCAGCGTCTGCGAGCCGAAGGAGAGGGCAAGGCCGAGCACGCCGAAGCCGGCGATCAGCGGCGCGATGTTGATGCCGAGTGCGGAGAGGATGACGAGGCTGGTGACGGCGAAGATGCCGCCGAAGATGAGGTTGCGCACGAGCGGCAGGATGGTCGAGAGGCGGCTTGTCTGCTGGACCACCGTGTCGTCTTCGCTATCGCCGGGCAAAGCGAGGCGGGCAGTGGGCGCGAAGGCTTCGAAGCTGCGCCAGAGGAAGCTGCAGATCACCCAGGCGGCGACGACCGCAAGGCTGATGCGCTCGAGAACGACGATCCAGCCGACGGCGGCGGCGGTGTCGTGCTGGACCATGACCGAGCGCCAGAGTTCGATGATGATATGCAGGCCGATCAGCCAGGTGGCGCCGGCAAGCGCCGTCTGGATGCTGCCGGAGATCGCCGCGTGCAGCCTCGAAGAGGCGGGCGTGCGGCGGCGCTCGGCGGCGGCGCCTACCAGCGAATGGATGCCGAAGGCGAGGATCGGAAGAGCGAGCAGGATGATCTGCGTCATGCCGCCGGCAAAGCTCCAGGCCGCGCTGTTGGGGCTGCCGGCGACAATCACGCTCATCAGCCAGAGCACGATGGCGCTCAAGGCATAGAACTCCGGGACGCCGAAGGCGATGGCGCGACGCACGGGGCCGGGGTTTTCGCCGGCAAAGAGCGCGCGGATATCGCTGGCGCCGGCGATGAACCAGTGGAGCTTGACGAGCGTCAGGATCGTGACCCCGATCAGCAGCCAGCCATCGGTGGCGGCAACGTCGAGCCCGCGCTGGTGGGCGAAGCGCAGGCTGGCGCCGACGACGGCGCCGAACGCGCCATAGGCGAACAGCATGTTGGCGTGAAAGCGCGGGTGGGCGATGTCGAGCAGGCGGATCTCGGGCCGCGTCGGGGCAAAGAGGAAGCGCGCGCCGACGGCATAGGCGGCGGACGCGACGGCAATGGTGATCAGCGCATGGGCAAGCTCGGCCGAGGCGGTGCCGCGCGCCAGGAGCAGATGGGCAAATCCGTGGGCGACGGCGGCGAAGATCACGAGATAGGCGATGTCGAAGCCCAGCCGGATGATCGATGCGCGCATGCGGTGCAAGAGGTCGACCACCTCGAAGGAGGCGCCGAACAGGCGATGGATGACGAGGCGGCAGGCAAAGGCGGCGGCAAGCCCGGCGGCAACCGCAAGTGCGGCCACTGCCGCGACCGAGGCCACCGACCAGCCTTCGGCGCGAATGCCTGCCGCAACGTCAGCCATGACCCCGGCGATGCCGGACATGCCGGCAAGACCCATCTGCAAGCCGTTGATAAAACGCGCGGAAAGGGTTTCGAGCGTGTCTTCCGGCTCGGCCGCCGGTGTGGTTGCAGCGGTGCCTGTGGGGGTTTGCGTGCTTGCCGGGACGCGAGCGTCTGCCGCACTTGACGTGGCCGCTGGCGTTCCCGCATCGGCTGGTGCCGCCACGCTGTCAGCCTTTGCTGCGCCATCGGGCACCGTGGTCTTGTCTGCCGCCTCGCGCCATTCGACGATGACCGGACCGCCAGCTTTTGCCGCGGCGCGCAAGGTCTCCTCGATGTCGGCCGCACTCTGGCCGGGCGTGAGGATGACGGTGATCGGTGCCGGTGACGTCTGGGCGAGGGCAGGCAGGGTGACTGCCAGGAGCAGCGTCAGGCTCGCCAGCAGGCGAAGGCAGAGGAAGAAGACACGCACCATGAAATTCATCCATCGAGATCGGTTATGCGCCGGGCGGCCGTGCGCATTAGATGTGCATCACATTACATAACGTTCTAAAATTCCAATCGTATTTTGGGCGGCAGCGTGAGGGGCCGGACCAGTCGACATTGCCCCTCACTGTCCCGCCGGACATCTCTCCCCGCGGGCGGGGAGAGAGCCGCTGGGAGCGCCTTTGGCTGCCAAGCCCACCGTCTCATTGTCCTCGATCGAATTTCGGGAGGCCGGCGCCGCCCGCTTCCTTCTCTCCGCCTGCGGGGAGACGGTGTCGGCAGGCGGATGAGGGCTACGGCATCTTGCCCCCTGGGGAGGGCGTGTTGTCGCGAACCGTGTCGAACTCCTGTAAGCTTATCCGCGCGCATCATGTCACCTGCGATCCGAGAAACGGGAGGCAAAAATGTCCACTCAAGCTCTGCTCATCGTGCACGCTGAGGTTCCCGATGAAGCGGACCGAGTCTCCTTCGACCAATGGTATGACCGCCATATGCCAGACGCGCTCAGCGCCTTTGGGGCGGTTCGGGGCTGGCGCACTTGGAGCCGAACCGATCCTTCGAAGCACACTGCCTTCTACGAGTTCTCCAGTCTGGCGGCTGCGAACGCTGCCAATCAATCGCCGGGCACGGAATTCGATGCCACCTGGCGCGGGCGGGCGACACGCACGCGGGACGTGGTCGAGGTCGTTCAGCGGCTACCGGGGCCGGACTGAGGCGCAATCGAAAATTGGCTCGCTTGCGTCTGTCTGAGCCGTAGGCGGCATGGGCCGGCGACTTCATAGCCTCTCACCTGCGTTGATGGCGGAGCGGGAACATCGCTGCCTATCGGCAGCGGGCTTGCTCGCGGTGTCAGTCTGCCCGCGCTGTCCTGTGGACCTCTCTTCCCTTGGGCGGGGAGAGAGGCGCCGGGCGCGCGCTCGGATGCACTCCTCGCCGCTTCACGACCAGCCTCAGGTTTGGCAAATCCGGTGCCGCTTGTCCCTTCTCCCCGTCAGCACGGGGAGAAGGTGCCGGCAGGCGGATGAGGGGCAGGTCGCCCGCGTTGCAAGTTCCCCTCAGTGTCCCGCAGGCGGATGTGCGGTCAGGCGTCTACTTCGTCGTGTAGCCGCCATTGACGAGGATCGTCTGGCCGGTCATCCACCAGCCGTCGGAGACGAGGAAGCGGATGTAGGGGACGATGTCCTCGATGTCGGTGAGGCCGGTCTTGGAGAAGGCCGAGAGGGCTGAGGCGGTCTTGTGATAGGCGACGGCGTCGGCGCCTTCGGCCGGATAGAAGAAAGGCGTATCCATCGGGCCGGGTCCGATTGCCGTGACCGAGATGCCGCGTGCGCCGAACTCCTTGGCGGCGGCCCGGGTGAAATGCTCGACCGGCGCCTTGGTGCCGGCATAGGCCGCATAGAAGGGCGTGAAGGCGCCGAGCAGCGAGGTGACGAGGGTGCAGACCTTGCCGTTGTCGCTGACATGCCGGCCCGCCTCGCGCAGGAAGAAGAAGGCGGACTTGGAGTTGACCGCGCTCATCTCGTCATATTCTGCCTCGGTGATCTCGACGAACGGCTTCTTCAGGACCTTGCCGACGGTGTTGACGGCGATGTCGATGCTGCCGAGCGCCGCCTTGGCGTCGGCAAAGAGCTTTTCGACATTGGCGGCGCTGGTGAGATCGCCGGCAAAGGCGTGGGCGGCGGCACCGGTCGCCTTGACCGCGGCCACGGTCTCGTCGGCTGCCGCCTTCGTCGCCGCGCTGTTGTAATGGATCGCGACGCCACGGGCGCCGTTTTCAGCGAAATCGCGCGCCAAGAGGCCGCCGAGGTTTTTCGCGCCGCCGGCGATGAGGACGGTTTTGCCGTTGATGCTGTGGTCTGCCATGGGTTTCTCCTGTTGTGGCCGCCTGGTGGCGGATGTTTTGGTTCGCGGGCGGGGCTACGGATTTGCCCGAAATTGCGCCGCTCTCCACTACGGTCCGCCTGTGCGACTGCCGCTCGTTCCGGACGTCGTGTCTCTTGCTTCAAAAGGGTGCGCGCCTTGTCGCCGCCGACGCGAGAGGTCGGTGATGCGACCGGCATCGCGACTAGGAGAATATCGTCGTTGCTGCTGGCATAAAGTGCCCGTCCGTGACATGACTTGTCAGATATGACGAACAATGGGGCGAGAGGTCGCGAGCCGGCATGGACAGGATCGAGCTTTTCCGCATCTTCACCCGCGTCGTCGAAAGCGCCAGTTTTACCCGCGCGGCCGACACGCTGGGCCTGCCGCGCTCCTCGGTCTCGGCGGCGGTGCAGACGCTTGAAACCAGGCTTGGAACGCGGCTTTTGCATCGCACGACCCGCAAGGTTGCGCCGACCCAGGATGGCGCCGCCTTCTACGAGCGCTGCCTGCGGCTGATTTCCGATATGGACGAGGCGGAGAACCTGTTTCGCCGCAGCGCTTCCGGCCCGACCGGGCGGTTGCGCGTCGACCTGCCGAGCCGCATTGGTCGGCTGATCGTGGCGCCGGCGCTGCCGGAGTTCCTCGCGCGCTACCCCGGCATCGACATCGATCTCGGCATGACCGACCGGGCGGTGCATCTGATCGAGGAAAGCGTCGACTGTGCGCTGCGCGTCGGGCCGCTTGCCGATTCCGGCCTGATCGCCCGGCCGTTCGGCACGCTCCGGCTGATCAATGTCGCAAGCGCCGACTATCTCGCGCGCCATGGCACGCCGAAAATACCCGCCGATCTCGTCGAACATTTCGCGGTCAACTATGCCTCGCCCTCGAACGGCCGGGTCGAGGACTGGGAGTGGATCGAAGGCGGCGAGGCGCGCACGGTAACCGTTGCCGGCCGGGTCAGCGTCAACAGCGCGGAAGGCAGCATCGCCTGCTGCCTCGCCGGCCTCGGCCTCATCCAGATCCCGGCCTTCGATGTGATCGACCACATCCGCGAAGGCCGGCTTGTCGAGGTGATGCCGGATCACGTGGCCGCGCCGATGCCGATGGCGCTGCTCTATCCGCACCGCCAGCATCTGTCGCGCCGGCTCAAGGTGTTTGCGGAGTGGCTGGAAGGGCTGATGCGGGAGGTGATTGCGGGGTGAGGGGGATGTGGCTTCAAAGCAGGTGGCTGATTTCGCTTGAACTTCGGGGCCAATAAAGGCAACCGCAATGAAACATAATCCTCCGATTGCGAGAGAAGAAAATTGCCATTTAAAAGTATGAAGTGGTTGAGGAATCTATTCTCCGGCGACGCGCGTCCAGACCCGGGGCCGGTTGTGGTCAGCATAGGCGATCTGCAGCTTGTGCCCTCAAGCGCGTCTTTCTCCAGAGCGGAGGCGGCCATGCCGGGGACGGCGAGGCTCGAACGTTTGCTGGAGCTGGTTCCGCCGCCCCCGTCTGACGATCCGGATGGCGAAACAGGGCCTTCAGGAGAGCGGGATTATGGGCCGGATCCGGTTGTTGACGTTGCGGCACGCTTTCCCGCCGGCGAAGTTTTTTCTCGCAAGGCGATTGAGGACGCACTTTACGGCGACTTGCACGAGGCTGTGCTTTGCCCGACCTACTATGTGGTAACGCCGTCCGGGTGCACGACGTTTCTGACCTCGACCGACGCGCCTGCCGAAGGGCGCGAGCTGATCGCCGCCTGGTCGGTTGATCGAGGCAACGAGTACGACCCGGAAGCAATTGCTCGGGCGCATCAACGCCTGGCCGCACAGCTTGCCGGGCTGCCATTTCGCTTTGACTGCACGCCATTGGATCGGGCGAGAATCTCGTCAACGTTCGATCGCGTAAAGGCGATTCGCGATCTGGAACCGGACTCCGTTAGCGTCACCGCCTATCACAGGGGCGGTCAAAAATTTGACGGCAGGCAAGTTTGGAACCTGTTGCACGCCATCGGATTTCGCTGGGGCGACATGGATTGTTTTCAATGGGCGGATCCCACCGACCAGACCGACTATCTGGTTTGGGTCGAAGCCGATGACGGAAAGCTGGGCTATGTGCTTCCTGAGATGGTAGCAACGGGCGAGCAGAATTTTCATGAGGTGCGCTTCTCCTTCACGCCCCCGCGCACACCGTCACCACTGCATGTCCTGGAGCAAATGCTTCGCGCGGTTGCGATGTTTCAGCAGCGCACCGGCTGTAGCCTGGTCGCCAAGATCGACGGCAAAGTTGTTGAGGGCCCGGATCAACTGATGCAGTCGATCATGACGCTCGGTGAAGAGTTGGCGGCGATGGGGCTGAAGCCGGGATGGAGCACGATCCTCAGGACAAGATAGCGGACACTGGTAGAGCCCGCTGGCGTGCACCGGTCTGGCGACAATGGACACACTAGCTGACGGTCTTATGGCACCGCCGGCCGTTCCAAGGCAGGAACTCCGAGCCGCCGGCGTTCCACTTGCCGTCGAACTCTGAGAAGTCGGAGGTGAAGGTGACGATCAGCTGGCCGTAGCCGTATTTGTCGCGCCACATGAAGGTGCGTGTCAGATCGCTGCCGTCGCCATCGTCGCCGGTTTCGGCGAGTTCACCGTCGACGGACTGGCCCTGATCGGAAAACACGTATCTGCCGACGACCGTGCCATCGGCAGCGGTTTCGAAATGCGTCTCGGCGTCCGACAAGACGCCGGCGGAGGAAAGCTCGCCACAATAGCTGCCGGACGGGGCGTGGTTCGTGTCGTCGGCCATCGCCGTGGAGGCAAACGAGGCCGCAAGCAGCAGCGCGGTGGTCCATGAACGGCTTGCTTTCAAGGCGGCCCCCTTGCCGTGTCGGTGCAGTTTTTCGCGACCGCCCAGGTGGAGCGAGTCGCGCTGGCTGCTGCCATGGGCTGACATTCGGCACGTAAAATCAAGGCCGTTGCGGCGCGGCTAGTTTTCCTGAACCGAAACGCCGTCCTGTCCGATCTTGATCTCGACGCCCGGCTTCGTCTCTTCCTGGTAGACATAGATGCCGAGGCCGACGACGGCGACGGCGAGCAGGGCGATGACGAGATAGAGGCCGTTTCGGTTCATGCGGAGCTCCCGGGTTCGGTTTCGACGGGACATAGGAGCTTCCGCAAGAAAGACAACAGGATAGCGAGATTTTCGCACGGCGCCGCCGAAGCGGCCAAAGGGCAACCGTCCTTGCGGCTGGATGTAAGGCGGGGACGTGGTTTGCCGGTGCAGGTCGGAGCGGGATGTGTTTCCACGTCCCGCTCCAGCGCTTCATCGCCTTGCCAATCAGCTTGCGTCAAAGCCTGCGTGGTAGCTGACGCGCCCTGATGGCACCGGGCCTTCGAAGGCCTGCGCCATGAAATACTCGGCCGGTACGCCTTCAAGGCGCAAGGCGGCGTGGTTGTCGAAGCCGAAGCGCTTGTAGTAGTCGGGCTCGCCGAGGACGACGCAGCCCCTGGCGCCTGACTTTTCAAGGCGCGCAAGGCCGTCGCGGATCAGCCTGCCGCCGGTGCCGCTCTTCTGACGGTCGGGCCTGACGGAGACCGGGCCGAGCCCGAACCAGCCCTTGTGCTCGCCGTCGATGGTGACCGGGGAAAAGGCGACGTGGCCGATGATTTCGCCCTGGTCGAGGGCGACCAGCGAGATCGTCAAGGCGCCGGCGTCGCGCAGCGCGTCGATGATTTCGGCCTCCGTCTGGCTGCTATAGGCCATCGGCGCGAAAGCCGCCTTGGTGATCAGTCGAATGGTGGGGATGTCGCTCGGCTGTTCGGAGCGGATGTCGATGGTGGTCATGGTAAAACCTGTTCTTGAAACCGTGGTCGCATGCCAAGGACCGCGAACGACGGATATCGTTCGCCGGTGGCGCGAATGAACGTCTCGACGGGCGAGACGTCAGTGGGTGAGAACAAGCTCCAGCATCGACAATTCCTCTGCGCAATTCAGGCGAGCGGCCCGGTATAGGTTCAAATCCTCGCCGTGGTCAACCGCCGACCGGGAAGGGCGGTGAGAGGAACCCATGGATGTGCGCGTGTTTGAGTGTGGCCTCCGGTTGATTTTTCGCTAATTGAGGCAAATAGCTTGAATGACGACGGACGATTGAATGCGGATGGTGGCCGGGATGATGGCGCTTGGAAATCTCTACCGAAAAACTTTCGATCTGGACCATTCGGACACGAGCGCCGCGGAATTCCTGAACAGGGTCGTCAAGCTCGTGGTGGGGTTCTGGACGGCCGAGTTTTTCATGACCACCACGCTCTGGCTCCTGGTCGGCGTCAATCCCGCCGAATACGTTCCCGTCAAGCTTTCGGCGTCGCTCGCCTCGGTGCTTCTCACCCTCGTCATGTCGCATATCCTGGCGATGATCCGGGCGTTGAACATTGCGGCTCAGGTCTTTGTCTCGGCCGTCCTGTCGGTGCTGGCATCGTTGATCGTCACGGCGATCGACTACCGGCTTTACACCTATATCAATCCATCCATCGGCATCGAATACGATCTCCAGAACTTCTGCTACATGCTGTTTTTCGGGATATCGCTGTTCTTCGGATGGTCCTGCTTCTTCATCGCCTATTTGTACAATCTGGATGCGCGCGCGCAGGAGCGCCGGCTGGCGATCTCGCGCGAAGAGGCGCTGACCGCGAAGATGCAGGCGCTTTACTACCAGATCAATCCGCACTTCCTGTTCAACACGCTGAACTCGATCGTCGGCCTGATCGAGGAGGGCGCGTCGTCGCAGGCAAGCCGGGTAGTGATGTCGCTGTCGTCGTTTCTGCGAAAGACGCTGGAGATGGATCCGCTGCGGGATCTGGCGCTTTCGGAAGAACTGGCGCTGCAATCGGAATATCTGGCGATCGAGAAGGAGCGCTTCTCCGATCGCATCAGCGTCACGCTCGACATTCCGCAGGAGTTGAGGACGGCGCTGGTGCCGAGCCTGATCCTGCAGCCGCTCGTCGAGAATGCCGTGAAGCATGGGCTCGGGCGCTCGTCCGGCGATCTGAAGATCACGATCAGCGCATCGCAGGCGGAAAACCGGCTGCAGCTTTCGGTCGACAACGTGTCAGATGCCAGCGAGGTCTTGCCGATGGTCAAACGGTCCGGACTCGGCGTAGGGCTCGCCAATGTGGAGGAGCGCGTGAAGGCCCGCTTTCCGGAGGGAGGTTCGCTCATCGCCGGACCGGTCTCGCCGGACCATTTCCGCGTGACGCTGACCATGCCCTTAAGGACGCCCGCCGCCGACCGGCTTGCCGATGCGGCCATCGACACGGCGCCGGTCGTGACGGCCTGAGCGAGGCGACGATGGTCGGCGCGCGCCCGGTGAGGCGCGCGACCGGGCAACAAGGGAGGCTCGCGCTCAGACCGAGCGCGTCAGGCCGCCATCCACCTTCAGGTTCTGGCCGGTGATGTAGGCGGCACCATCAGAGGCGAGGAAGGCAACGGTGGCAGCGATCTCGGCGCTGGTGCCGTAGCGCTTCATCGGCACGGCGTCGCGGCGCTCTTCGGTCCCCGGCAGGCTGTCGATCCAGCCGGGCAGAACGTTGTTCATGCGCACGTTGTCGGCCGCATAGGTGTCGGCGAAGATCTTGGTGTAGGAGGCAAGACCAGCGCGAAAGACGGCCGAGGTCGGGAACATCGGCGACGGCTCGAAGGCCCAGGCGGTGGAGATGTTGATGATCGCGCCGGCCTTCTGCTTCTGCATGATCGGCGTGACGAGGCGGACCGGGCGGATCACGTTCATCAGATAGACATCGAGGCCGGTGTGCCACTGCTCGTCGGTGATTTCGAGGATCTGGGCGCGCGGGCCATGGCCGGCGCTGTTGACCAGCACGTCGATCCGACCCCATTTTTCCACGGCCGTATCGACAAGACGCTTCAGGTCGTCGTTCGACTGGTTGGAGCCGGTGATGCCGATGCCGCCGAGCTCGGCGGCGAGCGCCTCGCCCTTGCCGGAGGAGGAGAGGATCGCGACCTTGTAGCCGTCGGCTGCCAGGCGCCTCGCGCTCTCGGCGCCCATACCGCTGCCGCCGGCGGTGATTACGGCCACTTTTTCTACTGCCATTTTACCAATCTCCTCATCCATATTCGTGGAATGCCGCTTTCGCGGGGGCTGCCATTGAAATACCATCTCCTCCATGCGACGACGAAGCAATTTCGCTTTCATATGGCAGTAGAAAAACTATCCGATGAGTGACGCACCGGGAAAGCTCCCTTCGCTGAATGGCGTGAAAGTGTTCGAGGTGGCGGCGCGCCACCTGAACTTTCGCCTCGCCGCCGAGGAACTGGGCGTGACGCAGGGCGCCGTTGCCCAGCAGATCCGCGGGCTCGAGGCGGAGCTTGGGGTGAAGCTCTTCGAGCGGCTGCCGCGTGCGCTGGCGCTGACGGGCGAGGGACGCGCCTATATCGCCGATGTCAGGCGGGCGCTCGAAATCATTGCGCGGGCGACCGACGGGCTGAAGCCGCAGCCGGTGCGGCTGACGATCAGCACCACGCCATCCTTCGCGTCGCGCTGGCTGATCCCGCGCCTGCCGGATTTCACCGCCCGGCATCCGGATCTCGACCTGCATATTCTGGCGACCGACCGCATGTCGAGCTTCCAGGCCGATGGCGTCGATCTCGCCGTGCGCTACGGGCGGCCGCCCTTCGGGCCGGGGCTGGCGGTGGAACTGCTGTTCGAGCAGGAGATCGTCGCTGTCTGCAGCCCGATGCTGCTTGCCGGGCGGCCGGCACCGAAGACCGCCGAGGAACTGGCCGGCTACACGCTGCTGCACGACGCCCATAATTTCTGGCCGGAATTCATCGAGCGGCATTTCGGCGGCAGCCGGCAGGCCTCGTTCAAAGGCATCAGCTTCAACCAGACCTCGCACGCGATCGAGGCGGCGACGGCCGGCCAGGGGATCGTTCTTGCCAACCGCGATTTCGTCGCGCGCGATCTCGCCGAAGGGCGGCTCATCCGCCTGTTCGAGGCTTCGATGACCGGGCCTTCGGATTTCTACCTGGTCTGGCCGCGCTACCGAAAGTCGCTCAGCTTGCAGACCGTGATCGCCTGGCTCAGCGATGAGGCGAAAAAGGAGCGGGGAGGCTCGGCGGACCCGAACCTTGCAGATGGGGCGCAGAGCGAGGGTTCTTGATCCGCGATCAGCGACGCAGGGCCGTGTCGAGCCGGTATAGGAGCGCGTGAAACGCACCCTTGCTGGGCTTTCGTCCCGGCAACTTGCCGACGATGCGCCGGATTTCCGGTGATGCGAGCGCGATCAACTGCCGGAGTTCCATTTCGGTGGCGGCTGCCTCGTCATCCACGCCAAGCGAGAGCGCCTGGATGGCGTAGGCAGCGGGGCCGAGCACATGGTTGATCTGGTGCGGCGTCTCGATCGGATGGGTGTAGGGCGCACCGGCCGCCGCAATGGCGGCGCGGGCCGCAGCCTTGGCGGCGGGATCGTCGACTGTGCGCGCCGCTGCCTGGGCGCCCCAGGCGGCCTTGCGCAAGACGCCCGTGCGCGGACCGCCCTCGGCAAAGGAAACAGCCGCGGCAATCGCTTCGCGGGGTCGTGGATCACCCGGCACGACGGCCTCGAAGACCGGCAGCGCGCGGGCGGCGCAGAGGATTGCCCAACGGGTGATGTGGCGTAGGTCGTCTTCGGTCAGGAGCGGTGCCCGGGCTTTGTCGGTCATGGGGTGCTCGTTTTGAAACGGGCCGAATGCATATCATGCGGTCGCCACGTGACAACCCTATCGGTTGTGTAAAGGACGCAGGTTGCATCCCTTGATAAACGCCATATCTTTCACCGCCGAGCAATTTGCAGCCGCAAGCTCAGGGAAAGGGAGGCTCTATGCCGGCCGTTGGTTCCGATTATGGCGATGTCGTTGCCTGGCGGCGCGACATTCATGCCCATCCGGAGTTGCAATTCGACGTCCACAGGACGGCGGAGTTCGTGCGTTCCAAACTGGCCGCGTTCGGATGCGACGAGGTCGTGACCGGCATCGGTCGGACGGGCGTCGTGGGCGTTATCCACGGCCGGAAGCGGTCGAGCGGCAGGGTCATCGGCCTGCGGGCGGATATGGATGCCTTGCCAATCGAGGAGGCGACCGGGGCCGCCTGGGCGTCAAGGACAACGGGCGTCATGCACGCCTGCGGTCATGACGGCCACACAGCGATGTTGCTGGGGTGCGCGCGGGAATTGGCCGAGGCGCGGGCGTTTGACGGCACGGCAGTGGTCGTCTTTCAACCGGCCGAAGAGGGCGGCGGCGGTGGCAGGGCCATGGTCGACGATGGCCTTATGGAGCGTTTCGGAATCAACGAGATCTATGCCATGCACACGGAGCCCGGTTTGCCGATCGGGCAGTTTGCCACCGTTCGTGGACCTCTGGCCGCTTCGGCCGATGGCTTCAGGATCCGGATCGACGGCAAGGGCGCGCATGGCGCTTCCCCGCACGTCAGCGTCGATCCGCTGGTGGTCGGCGCCAATATTCTTCTGGCCCTGCAGACGATCGTTTCCCGCAACGTCCATCCGCGTCAGTGCGCCGTGGTCACGGTCGGCTGGATGGCAGGAGGCAAGGCCGGCAACGTCATCCCCCAATCGGCCGAGATGGGCGGGACATCAAGGACCTACGATCCCGGCACGAGAGACCTGATAGAGGCGCGCGTTACCTCCATCGCGCAACGGATTGCTGAGGCCTACGGAGCCAGCGCCACGGTCACCTACAAACGCATGTTTCCGCCGACTGTGAACCATGGCAGCGAGACCGCCTTTGCCGTCAGCGTGGCGCGATCTCTGGTCGGAGACGCGCACGTCAACGACGCTCTGGAGCCGCTGATGGGCTCGGAGGACTTCGCCTTCATGCTCGAAGCGCGCCCCGGCAACATCATGCTGATCGGCAATGGCGACAGCGCGTCGGTGCATGACGCGCGGTTCGATTTCAATGACGATGCCATTCCTTTCGGCGTGGCCTATTTCAGGGCCATCGTGGAGGGCAGAATGCCGCTCTGAGCGGTCGCGGCCGGACGTGGGCCGGTTATTGTCTTGGCGTAACAGCTACGAGACCCGGTTTCCTGGCCTCAGCGCTCCCAGCCCTGCGTAAACGGAAAGCGCTCCGCCCAGAGGGTGGCCAGCCTCGGGTCGGCATCGACGCGGCGGATGACGTCTGCGAGCGTCCGGGCGACCTCGTAGAAGCGGCGGCGGCCGGGTGACCAGCGCGAGGCGGTGGCGACATAGAGGTCGAGGACCGACAGTTCGTCGCCGAGAAGGTATTTGCCCGGTTGCAGCTCCGCGCCCATTCGCTGCCAGCAATGGGCGACGCGGTCGAACACGCGCGCCTTGACGGCTGCGTGGTCCTCTTCCCGTTCGGCGATGCGGGAGGGGTCGTCGGCGATCCAATAGAGGGCGTAGATGGCGGCGGATACGAAGGTCATCCACCGGAGAAAAGCCGGCCGTTTTGCGTCGCTCACGGCCGGGGCCAGGCGGCCCTCGGGGTGGGCGTCGGCGAGCCAGATCAGGATCGCGGCACTCTCGGTCATCAGCTCGCCGTTCGGGAGCACGAGTGCCGGAACCTGGCGCAGGGGATTGATGCGGGCCAGCCTGTCCGCCTCCTGCTTTCCCTCCCAGGGCGCGTGATCCTCGACGCGATAGGGCGCGCCGAGCAGGCTGAGGGCCGCCTCGATCGGCACGGAGCCGGAGCCTGACGCTCCATAGACGACAAAGGGTTCGGCCAACGATCGTTCTCCGGTATTAAAGAGCCGGGGCGTGTGCCCACAGGCTTTCGTTCATACCCGGGGTTGTCGCACGGATCGCGGCTTTCGCGCTATAGTGAGCGTTCCGGTATCCCGCGGGAAATCGGGCACAGTTCGCCGCTGGCTGCCATTCTTCGCATACGGGTCGAGCGGAAATGCGTATAGTGTTGATCGGCCGACGAGGGGACGCTATTGCACCCGCCGCGTCCATCCTGCCCACAAGCCATACGGAGTTCTAAAGATTGAGCGTTGCCTTTACCAAGGAAGAAAGTGCCGAAACCGCCGCCGAGACATTGCTGCCGGACCGGGCGATTTCGCCGCATCCGAACCTGGTAACGGAGGCCGGGCTGAAGGCGCTGGAGGCGCTGCTTCAGGAGGCGCGCGCGGCCTATGAGGCGGCGGCTGCGGTGGACGACGTTAATGAAAAGCGGCGCCAGCAGGCGGGGCCGCTGCGCGATCTGCGCTATCTCAACGAACGGCTGCGTACCGCGCAGCTGATGCCGGAACCTGCATCGAACGAGATCGTTGCCTTCGGCAGCACGGTGACGTTCAGCCGTGACGACGGGCGGGTGCAAAAATACCGGATCGTCGGCGAGGACGAGGCGGATCCCAAGGCGGGGTCGATCTCCTATGTGGCGCCGGTGGCGCGCATCCTGATGGGCAAGGCGGTGGGCGACGTCGTCACTGTCGGCGACCAGGAGCTCGAGGTCGTGGCAATTTCCTGATCCCTGACGTGCCGGCGTGATAACGCCGGTTTGTAGCTATAATAATCGCATCCGATTTAATGGCGCAGTCTTGACATTCTGCCGCTCATCGGTATTTATGTCGCATCCGATCTAATTTGGCGATGCCGGATGACCGGAAGCGCCTGCCGGAGGCAGGCGGCCAAGAGGTTTGCTCGGGTTCGTCGATACGGAGAATGGACATGCACAACACTGGTGACGCTGCGCCCGTTCGCGCCTATCGCGAGTTTTCCCGCGTGCTCGATCCCGATGTCTACGAGCCTCTGCCGGACGACTGGCTGATCGGCATCACCGACGTGGTGAATTCCACCGGCGCGATCCGGGCCGGGCGCTATGAGGACGTCAACTATGTCGGCGCCTCGGCGATTGCGGCCATCGGCAATGCGCGCGGCGATTTCGACTTTCCCTTCGTGTTTCGCGGCGATGGCGCGGCCTTCGCGCTGGCGCCGGGCGGGGAGGCCATGGCGCGTTCGGCGCTGCGGCAGCTCGCGGCCTTGGCAAGAGACCGGTTTAACCTCGATTTGCGCGTCGGCCTGCTGACGGTCCGGGATATCAGGGACCATGGCCAGGATGTGCGGATCGCCCGCTATGCCGCATCGGAGCATGCGACCTATGCGATGTTTGCGGGCGGTGGGCTCAAATGGGCCGAGCGGCAGTTGAAAGAGGGGCGTTACCTGCTGTCGCCGGAAAGCCATGGTGGCGAACCGGATCTCACCGGCCTTGCCTGCGAATGGCGGCCGTTTCCAAGCCGGCAGGGGCAGATCCTGTCGCTGCTGGCAGAACCTGCCGACGACGTGACGCCGGAGCGTTTTGCCGCCGTTGCGCGCGCGGTGATCGCCGTCTTCGATCAGGGACCGCGGCAGTCGCATCCTCTACCGGAGGAAATGGGCGTGCCGAAGGACGCGCGGGTGCGGGTTGCGCCCGAGCGCTGGGCGGGCGTGGCTGCCAGTTCCGATTTCCGCAAATATGACGACGGTCTGCGCCTGACGGTGGATTGCACTGCGGAGCAGATCGACCGCATCGAGGCGATCCTTGTGGCCGCCAAGGCGCGCGGCGAGGTCATCTTCGGGCTGCATCGGCAGAGCCACGCGCTCATGACCTGCCTTGTGCCGTCGGCACGGCCGGATGCGCACTTGCATTTTCTCGACGGCATGGACGGCGGTTACGCCAAGGCGGCGGAAATGATGGCGCCGCGCGAGCGGTTGAGCGCCTGATCCGGCCAAGCTGCAAGGGCGGCGGAGAGCCGCCCTTGAGCGTGACGTTGGCCGCTCCAATCGCCGTCCCGGCCTTTACGCGAGCGATAATCGCGGCAGCGGCGGGCAGGCGTTTCAGCGGCTATTTCCGGACTTACCAGCGCTCAGCAGGTTGTCGCGCAGTTTTGCCACCGACTGCTGCACCGTCGCAAAGTCGTCGCCGAGGCCGATCGCGTCGGTCAGCGCAGCACCCGGGTCGGCATCCACCACTGCCTGGCCGGCCGGCGTCAGCGTCAGCCGCACCTGGCGTTCGTCCGTGGGATCGCGGCGACGCTGAAGGTAACCGTCAGCCTCGAGCTTCTTCAGGATCGGCGTCAGCGTGTTCGATTCCAGAAAGAGCTTTTCGCCAAGCGCGCTCACCGTCTGGTCGTCCTCCTCCGACAGCGCCACCAGGGTCACGTATTGGGTATAGGTCAGG
Source organism: Ensifer sp. ZNC0028 (assembly GCF_000799055.1). Lineage (NCBI taxonomy): Bacteria > Pseudomonadati > Pseudomonadota > Alphaproteobacteria > Hyphomicrobiales > Rhizobiaceae > Ensifer > Ensifer sp. ZNC0028. Next base: position 2,259 of record NZ_JTLA01000093.1, on the reverse strand, counting down.
CCGAGCTTGTCGAGCAGGGGCTTATAGGCACGGCCGAAGGCAAGATTTGCCGAGTAGATGGCAAAGCACAGGAAGTTCGAGAGCTTCTTGCCGCCCTTGGCCGATGCAGTGCCAGGGTCCTTGGCATTCTTGGACGTGGACATGGGAATCTTTTTTCCTTTTCGTTGTCTGTACTTAATATAAATCGCATCCGATTAAATCGCAATGGTGTTGACGGTGTCTCACGCTTCATCTATAAACATCGCATCCGATTAAAGCGGATCCGATATAAAAATCAAACAGAGAGGAAATGACATGACCGAGAAGCTCCTTTTCACCGGCAAGACCCACAACACCAGCGGCCGAGACGGCGGCACCGTCAGCCAAGACGGCACTTTGGAACTCAAGCTCACCCAGCCGCATCCGGCGGCGGAAAACCTGTTCGGCGCCGCCTGGTCGGCCTGTTACCTGGGCGCGATCGAGCTTGCGGCGCTGCAGCGCAAGGTGAAGCTTCCCGCCGGGCCGCAGGTCGATACCGAGATCGACCTCAACGTCAACGACGGCTCCTATTTCCTGCGTGCCCGGCTGAACGTTCGCCTGGATGGTCTCGACCGTGACGTGGCGCATGACATCATCCACGCTGCCCATGACATCTGCCCTTACTCCAAGGCAGTGCGCGGCAATATCGACGTCGAGACCAATCTCCTCTGATTTCGGCCTAAAAAAACTATTGATATCATCGGGATGTGCCGGAGCTGATCACCAGCCGCGGCGCATCCCGATTTCGTTTCGGCAGCGCTCGTGCCTTCACGCATGTCGCCCGGCGGCCGGGGCGTAGGGATTTCCCCGACGACACCTCACAAGAATGTAATTTGGCCGACCGTCCCCCTTGTTGGTATTTTCGCGCCTTCGCATGGACAGGGGACGGCTCCGGCCGATGGTGTCATGCCTTACAATCTCACCGTGAATGGAAAGAACTATGCCGTCGATGTGGACGGCGATATCCCGTTGCTCTGGGTCCTGCGCGACACGATAGGGCTTACCGGCACCAAATTCGGCTGCGGCATCGCCATGTGCGGCGCCTGCACGGTGCATGTCGACGGGCAGGCGGCGCGCTCCTGCGTGATGCCGGTGTCCGAGGCGGCGGGGAAGCCAATCACCACGATCGAGGCGATCGGCGACACGCCAGAGGGCAAGAAGATACAGCAGGCCTGGCTCGACATCGACGTGGTGCAGTGCGGCTACTGTCAGTCCGGACAGATCATGTCTGCGACGGCGCTCATTGCCGCCAATCCGACGCCTGATGACAGCGACATCGATGCGGTCATGGCCGGAAACATCTGTCGATGCGGCACCTATCCGCGCATTCGTGCAGCCATCAAGCTTGCGGCGCGGGGGTGATGCCATGTCCATCTTCGACAGAACGAACCTTTCCTTATCGCGCCGCCAGCTTCTGATCGGCGCATCGCTGACCGGCGCGGGGCTGGTGATCGGCTTCAGGCCGCAGGCGGCAACAGCGGCAGGCGATCCCTTCGCGCCGAACGCCTTCATCCGCATTCCGCAGGAAGGCAAGATCACCTTCGTCATGCCCTCGGTGGAAATGGGGCAGGGCATCTATACGGCAGTCGCGATGATGCTCGCCGAAGAGCTGGAAGTCGGGCTCGATCAGGTGGTGCTGGAGCATGCGCCGGCCGATCCCAAGCAATATGCCAATCCGCTGCTGGGCGACCAGATCACCGGCGGCTCCTTTGCGATCCGCGGTGTCTACGAGCAGATGCGCAAGGCGGGTGCCACAGCGCGCATCATGCTAGTCAGTGCTGGGGCGCGCGACTGGGGCGTTTCGCCCGACGCCTGCAGGGCTGAGGCCGGAAATGTGGTCGAGACCGCCGGCAGCCGGCGCGCTGCCTATGGCAGCCTGATTGCGGCCGCCGCCTCCGCGCCGGTGCCGCAGGAGGTGCCGCTGAAGCCGGCCTCCAGCTATCGGGTGATCGGCAAGCCGGTGCATCGGCTCGACAGCCCGGAGAAGGTCAACGGCACGGCGAAATTCGGCATCGACGCCCGTCCGGACGGCGTCTCCTATGCGGCGATCGCGATCTGTCCGCACTTCGACGGCAAGCTGCGCGCGGTCGACGAGGCCCCGGCGATGGCGGTCAAGGGCGTGAGCCAGGTGGTGCGCATCGAGGAGGCCGTCGCGGTCGTTGCCAACAATACCGGTGCTGCGCGAAAGGGGCTCGCGGCCCTTTCGATCGAATGGGATCCGGGGCCGAGTGCCTCGGTTTC